>CAVEOS010000089.1:0-9879 GCA_963617435.1 Lachnospiraceae bacterium | reverse complement strand
CCGTACATTGGCTTCTGAACTTCTTAACTAAACGGTATTTTCGATATATAACAAGTTACAGTTCAACCATTTCGGTCAAAATCAGTTAACTAAATGACATTGATTCAAAAATACTCTTACATTTTTGTTACTTTCTGGAGATCACCGCGTCCTGACGTACTCCAATGCATTTATTATACGTTTTCTGCAATTCTTATGCAACTGCAAAGTTTCCATTCCCATATACCTTTTCTAAGAACCATCCTTTAAAAGAAATGCCTGTAACCCAAATGAAATACGGTGTGAATCCGCTAATTTAATAGAACTTTCACTTTTCACTTCTTTAATTATGCGGTAAAATGGAACTATTCAATTTATAGCTGTATTCAAAAATTGTAGATCAAGTTATTTTGTAAGATAACAGGCCTCACCTGCAGTCTGCAAAATCATTCATAAAAGCTATTATTACATGGAGGAGTTTATGAATCAAAAAGCTTTAAAAGTTTTAGAATATGATAAAATCATTCAGCTGCTTGCGGATCAGGCTACCTCAGACGCCGGAAAAAAACGGTGTCTCGAACTGGTTCCGATGACCGATAAGCAGAAGATCACAGAGGCGCAGACCCAGACGTCCGATGCCCTGTCCCGCATTTACCGCAAAGGCGGACTTTCCTTTGGCGGTTTAAAGGACCCGGGATTTCAGATGAAACGTCTGGAAATCGGCGGCAGTTTAAACGCAGCCGAACTGCTCTCTGTCTGTACATTATTAGAGATCACCAAGCGAGCCAAAGCCTATTCCAGGGAAAACAGAGACGATCTTCCGTCAGATTCCCTGGAAGAACTGTTTGCCGGTCTTGAGCCGCTGACACCGCTGCTGGAGGAAATCCGCCGCTGTATTCTGGCGGAAGATGAGATCAGCGATGACGCGAGCCCTGCGCTGCACAGCGTGCGCCGCACCATCCGCAATATCAATGACAAGATCCACGGTGCCATGAACAACCTGTTAAACAGTTCCACCACCCGGTCTTATCTGCAGGATGCGGTGATCACCATGCGAAACGGACGTTACTGTCTGCCGGTCAAAGCAGAGTACAAAGGACAGGTTCCGGGCATGATCCACGATCAATCCTCCACCGGTTCTACCCTGTTTATCGAGCCGATGTCCGTTGTAAAATTAAACAATGACTTAAAGGAAGCGTTCCTGAAAGAACAAGAAGCCATTGAGGCGGTTCTGGCAGAATTGAGTAATCTGGCCGCTCAGTACGCGCCGTATCTGCTGGATAACTATCGGATCCTTGTGCAGCTTGACTTTATTTTTGCAAAAGCAAATCTAGCAAAAATCCAGAACGGCATGGCTCCGTTCTTCAATACCGAAGGACGCATCCTCATCCGTCAGGGACGGCACCCGCTGTTGGATCCAAAGAAGGTTGTTCCTATCGATGTGCATCTGGGAGACCCCTTCCATTTGCTGATCGTTACCGGACCGAACACCGGTGGTAAAACCGTTTCCCTGAAAACCGTGGGACTCTTTACCCTGATGGGACAGGCCGGACTGCATATTCCGGCAAAAGACCGTTCCGAGCTGGCTATTTTTGACGATGTTTTCGCAGATATCGGCGATGAACAGAGTATCGAGCAGAGCCTCAGTACCTTCTCTTCCCATATGACGAACATCGTATCCATTTTAAAAAATGCGACGCCGCAGTCTCTGGTGCTTTTCGATGAGCTCTGCGCCGGAACGGATCCGGACGAAGGTGCTGCCCTGGCCATTTCCATCCTCGACCGTCTGCGTCAGAATGGCATCCGCACCATGGCTACCACCCATTACAGCGAGATCAAACTGTATGCACTCTCCACAGAGGGCGTGGAAAATGCCTGCTGCGAATTCAGTGTGCAGACCTTAAGCCCGACCTACCGTCTGCTGATTGGTATTCCGGGAAAAAGTAATGCTTTTGCAATTTCCAGCAAGATCGGACTTCCATCTGATCTGATCGAGGATGCAAAAACACGAATTACAAAGGAAAATGAAAACTTCGAAGATGTCATTGCGGATCTCGAGCAGAGCCGCCTGACCATAGAAAAAGAGCAGGCTGAGATCAACCGTTACAAAGAGGAAGCCGCTTCCCTGAAAAAACAGCTGGAAGAAAAGCAGGAGCGCTTAAACCGCAGCCGTGACCGCGTGCTGCAGGAGGCAAACCAGCAGGCCGCTGCTATTTTAAAAGAAGCCAAGGATCTGGCCGACGAAACCATCCGCAACTTCCACAAATACGGCAAAACTCATGTGGACGCTTCCGCCATGGAAAAAGATCGTGAAAAAATCCGCAAAAAGATGGCAAAAGCACAGTCCAAATCTTCCATGCAGAAGAAAGAACAGGTCAACCACAACGTACCGAAAAAACTGCGTCTGGGTGACTCCGTCAAGATTCTCAGCATGAACTTAAAAGGTACGGTTCACACCCTGCCGGATGCAAAAGGCAACCTGTTTGTACAGGCCGGCATCCTGCGTTATCAGACAAACATCCGTGATCTGGTTCTGGTAAATGAAGATGCTACCCCGGTGGTTCACAACACAAAAACCGGTGCCGGAAAACTGAAAATGGCAAAATCACTCTCTGTTTCACCGGAGATCAATCTGATCGGTAAAACCGTAGATGAAGCACTGATGGAGCTGGACAAATATCTGGATGACGCTTATCTGGCGCATCTGAAATCCGTGCGTATCGTTCACGGAAAAGGAACCGGTGCCCTGCGAAAAGCCGTACAGGGACATTTGAAACGCCAGAAATATGTCAAATCTTTCCATCTGGGTGAATTTGGCGAAGGCGATGCCGGTGTAACGATCGCGGAATTTGAATAACTTCAGAGCCATGAGACTTGCAGACAAGCAAAATCATAAATTGTTTTTTTTAATAAATAACTATGTACTCTCGGACTCGTTTAGGAAGAGTCTGAGAGTACATAAAAAATTAGGAGGCCCATTATGGCAGTCAAACAGAAAATTCTGATCGTTGATGACGATGCAAATATTGCCGAGCTGATCTCCCTCTATCTCTTAAAAGAGTGTTACGACACAAAGATCGTAGAAGACGGAGAATCTGCCCTGCGTGAATTTAAAACTTATCAGCCAAACCTGATCCTGCTGGATCTGATGCTTCCGGGCATCGACGGCTATCAGGTCTGTCGTGAGATCCGCACCCAGTCAAACGTACCGATCATCATGCTTTCCGCCAAAGGTGAAGTATTTGACAAGGTGCTGGGACTGGAACTCGGCGCGGACGATTACATTATCAAACCCTTTGATTCCAAGGAGCTGGTGGCCCGTGTCAAAGCAGTGCTGCGCCGCTATCAGGCCGTAAAACCGGAGAAATCCGAACCGGACATCAAATGTGTGGAATATCCGGATCTGGTTATCAACCTGACCAACTATTCCGTTATGTATTACGGACAGGTGATTGATATGCCGCCAAAGGAACTGGAACTGCTCTATTTCCTGGCATCTTCACCAAACCAGGTATTTACCAGAGAACAGCTTCTGGACAACATCTGGGGCTATGAATACCTTGGCGACACCCGTACCGTGGACGTTCACGTAAAACGTCTCCGGGAAAAGATCAAAGACCACGAACACTGGGGGATTACCACCGTCTGGGGTATTGGCTACAAATTTGAGCGCCGCTAACCCCGACCCGGTATGATTTATCTATGAAACATAAATTACTATTTAAGATGATATTTTCCTATCTGGCATTTGCGGTTCTCGGTTTTATCCTGATCTCAACCTTCACGGCTCATTATAATCAGAATTACCTGGAGCAGCATTATGCCTCTGCCCTGCGCAGAGAAAGCAGCCAGATTGCAGATTCCTTCGGCAGTAGCTATTATACCTCGGAACTGACACTGGAAGAATTTCAAAAACAGATATCCGCCGTCAGCAGTTATCTGGACTCCGATATTTATATCGTCAATACCTCTGGAAAACTAATGGTTAATTCCAAGGAATATGTCAGACCTTCCGAAACAGAAACCATTCAGGATTTCAATATTCTGGATTTCAGCGGAAGTAATTATTCCATCGGATTATTTTACGACCATTACAAAGAAGATGTTCTGACGGTATACACACCGGTCACAAAAAATTACAAGGTTACCTGTTATGTAATGGTGTGTCTGCCACTATCCCACGTTTCTGACGAGCAGTACGGTCTGCTGAACGGATTTTACCTTTCACTGATCTTTTTACTGCTGCTGGCACTGGTGATTCTGCTGACTTTTTATTTTACAATGTACCGGCCACTGCAGGCTATTCTGAAAGCAGCGGCATCTTATGCAGATGGAAACTTTGAGACGCCTCTGGAACTGTCCCGGCATGATGAAATCGGAACTTTAGCCGATACGATGCATTTTATGGCAGTGGAATTAAATGCACTGGAAAACGACCAGCACAAGTTCGTATCCAACGTTTCCCATGATTTCCGCTCCCCGCTGACTTCCATCAAGGGGTATGCGCAGGCCATGGCGGACGGCACGATTCCGGTGGAACTGCAAGGCAAATATCTGGATGTTATCATTTTTGAGGCAGAACGCCTGGAGAAACTGACCCAGAGCCTTCTGGAACTGAATAAACTGGGTTCAAAGGGCATTTATCTGGATCTGTCCGTCTTTGATCTCAACGAACTGATCAAACGAACGATCCTGATGTTTGAAGGCCGCTGTAAAGAAAAAATGCTGTCTTTCAACCTGATCCTCACCGGAGATCAGCTTTACGTTAAAGCGGATGCAGCCAAGATCGATCAGGTAATGCATAACCTTGTGGACAATGCATTTAAATTCAGTCACAGTAATTCCGTTATTACCATTGAGACAACTCTGCGCAACGGAAAAGTCTTTGTTTCCGTAAAAGATCAGGGCATCGGTATTCCGAAAGAAAATATCAGCCGCATCTGGGAACGTTTTTACAAATCAGATGCCTCCCGCGGAAAGGATAAGAAAGGTACCGGACTGGGACTTGCCATTGTAAAGGAAATCATTCATGCCCATCATGAAAACATCAATGTCATCAGTACGGAAGGTGTTGGAACTGAATTTATCTTTACTCTGCCTTATGCAGATGTAGAAAAGGTGTGAGTCCTGAATCATCAGAACTCACACCTTTATTTTTTTACTCTACATTCACCATCGCTTTTTCACGCATGGTTCGTTTTTTCTTTTTCTCTGCTTTAACTGCGTTTGCCTTATGACTCCCCTTCTTATGGTAATTGGAATCAAAAGAAATCTTCTCCAACTGGCTTAAAATCAGCCGCTGACCTTTCTTCGGCTTCAGCATATAAACCACTATCAGGATCGCCAACAGCACAGTTGCCACGATAGATACCTCAATATCACGCCGTGCCGTTGCTCCCACAATAGCTGCAATACAGAGTGCTGCTCCCATTCCAAGAAACAGATTTGCAGAATGTTTTTTTCCAAACCTTCCTACAATCTTACACCCACGCTCATCATCTTCAATCCGGCCATTGAAATAAAGCCCCAGGCTCATTCCCTTGATTTCGAATTCTTTATGATGGCAGATGGTAAAATCCCTGTCATTCTTAAAATGGCCCCAGTAGCAGTTTTGCTGCTGGTAAGCACGCATATTTTGTTTGTTATCCTCCACCACTTTATCTTCCCAGGACTTTTTCCATTCCTGCGGAGTAAGATGGCTGACAATCGTTACATTTTCCATACGTTCAAAAACAAGCTTTCTATTAGATTTCGCTATTTATAATAGTGCACCGTGGTCGTCAGTGTTTTACCAGCGATTCCTTATGCAAGTAACGGTACCAGGAACAGGAATCCAAGAGCTGTAACGATACCGGATGCAATCAGTACGATTGCACAGTAACCCATGATATCTCTTGCGCCAAGACCAGCGATACCAAGTGCCGGAAGTGCCCAGAACGGCTGCAGCATGTTTGTCCATGCATCACCCCAGGCAATACCCATAGCTGTAACAGCCGGTGAAATACCAAGCTTTAATCCTGCAGGCATCATGATCGGTCCCTGAACAGCCCACTGACCGCCACCTGAAGGTACGAAGAAGTTTACAATACCAGCTGCCAGGTAGCACAGTACTGGGAATGTACGCGGTGTGGAAATACTTACAAATGCATTACTGATCGCAGATGCAAGAGATACACCATTGGATCCTGCTGTAACCATCATACCCTGGATACCAGCGTAGAATGGGAACTGCAGAATAATTCCACCCGCACTTTCTGCGGACTCTGTGATTGCTTTTACATAACTGATCGGTGTCTTATGAAAAGCAATTCCGAGAATCAGGAAAATCAGGTTTACAATATTCAGTGATAATGCATTCAGAATAGATCCGGCATTCACAAAATAGTAAACCAGATAAATAGCACCAACTACCACAACAATATAAGAAAGAATGATACTGTTCTCAAGTTTCTCAGCCGGAGTCTGATCTTTTCTTGCCTTTACTGTCGTTGTATCCGGCTCATCCTCCAGTAATTTCGGGTCAATAGATACAACATCCTTTGGATCTGGATGCATTTTGGCATTTACCAGAGTAACAACAACCACTACTGCTACAACCATAATCAGGTTCCATGCCGAGAAAATCGTCTGAGATGTCGGTACGATTTCTGTAACAGCACCTGCGGTGTTATCTACAACACCATCTGCATTCAATGCTGTCATACCAAGCGGAATAGATCCTGAAATACCTGCATGCCAGATAACAAATCCGGAATATGCAGCTGCAATGATCAGACGATAGTCAAGACCTTGGATCTTCTTTGCAACTTCTTTTGCAAGTAAAGCTCCGATGATCAGACCAAATCCCCAGTTAATGAAGCAGCAGATTGCAGAAATAACGGTAACGAATGCAACTGCTCCTACCGGTTTTTTCGGTACACCTGCAAGTCTGACAATAAGTCTCTTGATCGCCGGGGCATTCGCCAGCGCACTACCAAGTACCAGTACCAGAGCCATCTGCATTGAGAATGCTAACAGTCCCCAGATACCGGAACCCCAGGCATTTGCCACCTCAATCGGGTTCATGCCAGCTACCGGCATCGCAGCGATAAACACGACAATCGTAAGAATAATACAGAATACGAATGCGTCAGGCAGAAATCTCTGCACAAGTTTTACGCAGCCATTTGTGAATTTTTTAAACATATTTCCCACTCCTTTCAATTCACCTAACCACATAATGTATTATACTACTTTTTCTTTCAGTTACCAAGAGGTACCTGCGATTTTTTTTATAATTTCTTTATATTTTTTATTATATATTACATATTTTTACATTTTTTTTATAAATTGTACTTTTTTAATTCCACACTCCCTCATATCTATGCATTTTCATTTATCTATGTCTGCTTCCCTTTCATAATCCGTCACATGCAAAAACAAATTTATTTTTCCATTCGCCCTCATTATTTCCAATAAATAACTTATTTTTCCCTGCAAAATCCTTTTTGCTAAAATAGGACTTGTGCTTGTATTCCCCTTCTATCTGAATTATAATTTACAGGAACTAATGTGAACGGAACGATCCGTTTGATACTGTAAAAGGAGTAGAAAACCTATGTCTATTACAAAAACAGAACTAATGAAACTGCAAAACGGCAGTGACGTCCGCGGTATCGCATGTGAAGGCATTGAGGGCGAACATGTAACCCTCACCTCAGAAGCTGCTTACCTGATCGGACGGGCATTCGCCATCTGGCTGTTAAAGAAAAAAAATATCGCTCCGGAGGAATGTATCGTTGGTGTCGGTACTGATTCCAGAATTACCGGTCCTGAGATCAAAAAACAGACAATCCGCGGTATGCTGGATGAAGGCATCTACGTATCCGACTGTGGTATGGCTTCCACACCGGCAATGTTTATGTCCATTGTTTATCCGGAGACAAGATATGACGGCGCATGCATGATCACAGCAAGCCATCTGCCGTTTAACCGCAATGGTCTGAAATTCTTCGACCATGAGGGCGGTCTGGAACATGATGATATTACAGCGATCCTGGAAATCGCATCCACACTTACAGACAGCCTGGATCCGGCTGTTCTGGAGCAACCACTGCCAACAGACAGCAATCGTTTTACCGAATTTGAACTGATCTCTCTGTACAGTGCAAATCTCTGTATGAAGATCTGTGATGGCGTAAACGCTGAGAATTACGACGAGCCATTAAAAGGCTTAAAGATCGTTGTCGATGCTGGAAACGGTGCAGGCGGCTTCTTTGTAAAAGAAGTGCTGGATGAACTTGGTGCAGACACCACAGGAAGCAATTTCCTTGAGCCGGACGGAACATTCCCGAACCATATTCCAAATCCGGAAAATAAAGAGGCAATGAAAGCGATCTGTGACGCCACTGTTGCTGCAGGCGCTGACCTCGGTCTGATCTTTGACACTGATGTAGACCGTATGTCTGCTGTATTGTCCGATGGAACACCGATCAACCGCGATTCTATCATTGCTATGTTTGCAGCGTTCCTGGCTCCGGATTACCCGAGCAGCACAATTATTACAGATTCCGTTACTTCCGACCGTCTGACAGACTTCCTTGAGAAGAATCTGGGACTGAAACATTTATGCTACATGCGCGGTTATAAAAATGTCATCAACAAATGTAAGGAATTAAACGCAGAAGGAATCGTAAGTCCGCTAGCCATGGAAACTTCCGGTCACGGCTGTCTGAAAGAGAACTATTACCTGGATGACGGTGCTTACCTGGCTGTTAAACTTGTGATTGCCGTTGCAAAAGCAAAACGTGAGGGCAAAACCATTGACCACTTTATTGCAAACCTCTGCACTGAATATGCAGACCGCGAGGTTCGTTTCCCAATCCTGACCGAAGATTTCCATGCATACGGTGCAACCGTACTGGAGACATTCAAAAACAATGCTGCTCAGTCCGGTTTTGAGCTTCCTAAATCCTACGAAGGTGTTCGTATCCGGTTTACCGGCGTTTGCACCGGCTGGATGCTTCTGAGAGCTTCTCTGCATGATCCGGTTATGGTATTGAACCTGGAAGGCCGCACACCGCGTGATCTGGAGATTATTACAGGTATTGCACAGAGTCTGGTAGAAGATTTTGATAAGCTGGATTTATCCGCACTGTAATATATACCATCTTATTCATTAAGAAAATGTTATCATTCTATTTTACTATTCATAATCGTATCATTTTTCAAATAATAGAATGCAAAAAAAGAAGCGGCACAGCGCCGCTTCTTTTTTTTTCATACTTCGGACAAAGTATATAAAGAGTTAGGTTTTTTCTCCATATGGCTTCCCTTCCATATGGATGAAGGTTTGGTATTTATGTTGGTATTTGAAAATTACTTATTTAGCAGCTGCTTCCTATCTGTAAGAAGTAGCATCGAATGTTACGTCTGTTGCTGTGTAAAGTGAAATTACTGTTCCACAATGCTGGCAACGCTGACCATAACCGTTTGTAAGGTGTCCACATAAGTTGCAACGATATTTGCTGTCTACACCTGTACTTGCAATTGTTAATTTTTTGTTCTCTGTGTTTCTCATATGAATTCCCTCCAATTCTTCTTTCAATTATTTTTCCCTGTTAATTATTTTGTACTTTCTTAAGTACATGCTTATAGTACAATATGTTTTTTCATCTTTCCAATAAAAAAATCATGTGTTTTAATAACATAAACTTATTAATAGGCGTTTTGAGCACATGTTACCAATTGGAAATGTGCAATCCGCATACTTTATCCGGACATTCAGAAGGTCTTTCATAACATGTGCACAATGGTTGTAGGGCATCAACAATTTATTAACAAGTTTTTTATGCAAACTTCCCAGATGAATAATCCGGGCTCCGTGTCCCTGCTGTCCGGACTCAGGAAACCGTAAATCCG
>CAVEOS010000088.1:0-9962 GCA_963617435.1 Lachnospiraceae bacterium | reverse complement strand
ATAGTTGCATTATTTTCTCCTTCTGTGATTCCTGTAGATTTTCCTGTAGATTTTCATATTAAAAATTATAACGATTAATCTTCTACCGCAAATTCTTTGATTGCAGTTTCATACAGATTGTTTCCCTCGGAGTCTACGACCACGATAACCGGAAAGTCCTCAACTTCAATCTTGCGGATTGCCTCTGCTCCAAGGTCTTCGTAGCAGACGATCTCGGATTTTTTGATACATTTGGAAAGCAGTGCGCCTGCGCCGCCGATGGCTGCAAAGTAAACTGCTTTGTTTCGGATGACTGCATCAATGACTTCTTTGGTACGTTTGCCTTTTCCGATCATGGCTTTTTCGCCCAGATCCAGCAGACGTGGAGCGTATTTGTCCATACGGCTTGCGGTAGTCGGACCTGCAGAACCGATCGGACGGCCTTCTCTGGCCGGAGATGGTCCCATATAATAAATCGTGCAGTCTTTGATGTCGATTGGAAGTTCTTTTCCTTCATCCAATACTTCCATCATGCGTTTGTGTGCCGCATCTCTGGCCACATAAAGTGTACCTGTAATATAAACGTAATCGCCAGCCTTTAAGTCAGCGGTGATTTCTTCTGTAATCGGTGTATGTATATGTTTATCCATAATAGTTCCTCCTGCTATTCAATCAATTTTCTGATCATTCATGTTCCTACAATTTCCCTGGAAGTCACGAATATTATCTGTATCCCTGTAAATAACCCATTTCTAACTTAAATCTACAGTTCTCTTACCGCATGTCTGTTGACATGACAGCAGATATTGATTGCCACAGGAAGTCCTGCGATATGTGTCGGATAAGTGTTGATATTGACTGCCAGCGCTGTGGTTGTGCCGCCAAGTCCACCCGGTCCGATACCAAGATGATTAATCTTTGTCAGCATCTCTTCTTCCATTTCTTTGACATATGGAATCTTGGAATGTTCATTTACCGGTCTGGTCAGCGCCTGTTTTGCAAGCAGGGCACATTTTTCAAAAGTTCCACCGATACCAACGCCTACAATCATTGGCGGACAGGCATTTGGACCTGCGTCTTTGACTGCTGTCAGAATCGCATTTTTTACGCCTTCGATACCATCTGCCGGTTTCAGCATAAAAATACGGCTCATGTTTTCACTGCCGAATCCTTTTGGCGCAATGGTGATTTTCACTTTATCGCCCGGAACGATTTTTGTATGCAAAATTGCCGGTGTATTGTCTTTTGTATTTTCACGGATCAGCGGATCTTTTACCACGGATTTTCTCAGATAGCCGTCCACATAACCGCGGCGGACGCCTTCGTTGACAGCCTCTTCAAAATCGCCGCCCACAAAATGTACGTCCTGTCCGATTTCCATAAAAATAACTGCCATTCCGGTATCCTGACAGATCGGGATCATCTCTTTGTCTGCAATTTCCAGATTTTCCTGAAGCTGATTCAGGATTTTTTTGCCAAGTTCTGATTTTTCTGTCTCAACAGCCTGCTTCATGCATGCATCCATATCCGGTGACAGATAATGGTTCGCCTGTATACACATCTCACTGATGTTGTCGGTTAATTCTTTTACGTTAATTTCTCTGATCATCTTTTACTCCTCATCTTCTCTGTGAGTCATTTACACTCAGGATCAATTATTTTTTAATGCACCTTACATTATTCATCTGCATATTTTTTTCATCCTGTAAAAAAGAAAACCATCCACTTCTCTGATGTTTTCCCATAGATATGTTTATCATAGCTCAAACCCAAAGAAATGTGAATGGTTTTCCGGTTATTATTTTTGTATAACATTTAGAAAATACGCTAATAAATCTCCTTTAAATGCGGGCTGCTCCGGCTCCATTTACCACTACTTTACACTGTTCTTTTTTCTTTCCGGTAAGTTTTAACGCATTGATGATTCCCGCCAGCACGATCACGGCTGTTCCATGCTGATCATCGTGAAAGAGTTACACCCAAAATCATCTCCTTGTGTGTAACATTATATGCTAACTTCTATATATCTTCCCGCTCCAGCGGCATGCTCATACAACGTGGGCCTCCCCGGCCTCTGGAAAGCTCCGAGCTTGCCATTTCCAGTACCTCGATGCCGTTCTGGCGCAGGATCTCATTTGTCACATGATTTCGATCATATACGACAACTTTTCCCGGCTCGATACAGAGCGTATTGGAACCATCGTTCCACTGCTCACGTTCAGAAGCAATTCTGTCTTTTCCGCCGCATTTGATCAGCGTCACTTTATCCAGTTCCAGATATTTTGCAAGGATATCAGAAAGCATCGCATCGGATTCTGTTACTTTCAGCTGCCCTTTCTGGTCTCCCGGTTTGATTTCAAAAATACGTAGCGTCTGCATAATGCCCGGATGAATCGTAAATTTATCATAATCCACCTGCGTGCATACCGTATCCAGATGCATAAATGCGCGAACCGACGGAATATCCAAGGCCAGAATCGTATCAATTTCTGATGTTTCATCCGCAAAAATATTCTGTGCCAGAACTTCAATGGCCTCCGGTGTGGTACGTTGTGAAATTCCGATAGCGATCACCTTATTGCTCAGGTTCAGAATATCTCCTCCTTCAATGGCAAAGTCCATTGTTCTGTCATAGTAAAACGGCACTTTTCCGGCAAAATCCGGATGATATTTTAAAATGTATTTTCCGTAAAGTGTCTCTCTTCTTCTGGTCCGTGAATACATGCGGTTCAGACTAACGCCATTTCCGATGCAGGCAAAGGGATCTCTGGTAAAATAGAGATTCGGAATCGGATCCAGCAAAAACTGGCTCTCTTTTTTCACCAGACTTACCAGCGGACATCTCATTTTTACATTCAATTCCGAAGCCCGGATTCCCGACATGGTCTTTAACACCAGTTCCTTTTCATCTGCAATATTTATCAGATAGTCGTATAACTGGTCACGGACTTTCGCTGCCGAAGCACCGCCCTCTGCGATAAACTCCCGGACAAACTTCTCTTTTTTCTCCGGATTTTTCAAAACTTCTGCGGTCAGATCTTCCAGATATACGACTTCCACGCCCTGTCCCCGCATGATTTCCGCAAACATATCATGTTCGATTTTTGCGGTTTTCAGGTAAGGAATATCATCAAATAAAAGCCGCTCCAGGTCTTCCGGAACCAGATGTTCCAGCTCCTGACCGGGACGGTGAAGCATGACTTTTTTCAATTTTCCAATTTCGCTTTTTACATGGATTGCCATTTTACGGCTTCCTCCTTATGCCCTTCATTCTGCCACAAAATAGCTGCATAACCAAAACAGATCTATATCTATCTGATCAGCTCTGCTAACTCTATATCGTAGCTTTTCATATGTTTCTAATGTAACCAGATTTCGAGCTTTTCGTCAATGTTTCTTATATTTTTCAATTTATCTTTTATGCCTCCAGCAGATAATTATGTTTTCCTTTCCGGATAAAATATTTCGTGTGCATGCAGATGGACAGCACCAGCGTGCAAAGTTCCGATGCCGGAATCGCGATCCACGCTCCATTCAATCCCCATACCCGCGGCAATACAAGCAGGAACACAACCGTAAAAAACAGTGTTCTGCAAAAAGAGAGCAACGCGGATACTTTTCCATTTGACAACGCGGTAAAAAATCCTGAGGACGCAATATTGAATCCATTGAACAGGAAATTGATTGCAAAAATCTGGAATCCCACAGACGCCAGTTCCCAAGTTCCCGGATCTTTTGTAAATATCGTAACAATCGGTTTTGCCAAAACAGCTGCAACCACAGTGATTACGACAGACGAAGCAATCACAAAAATAAACGTTGTCTTATAAATCCTTTTCAGCTGATCTTTATTTTGTGCACCGTACTGAAATCCTACAATCGGACTGATGCCGATGGAAAATCCCATCTGAAAAGCATTAAACAGAAATTCGCCATACAAAATAATCGTAATGGCTGCCACTCCATTCGGTCCTGCCAGACGCATCATAACCATATTAAATAAAAATGTGATAATAGCTGCTGCCAGCTGGGAAACCATCTCTGAAGAACCGTTATAACATGCCTGACCAAGCTCCCGTAAGCGGATATGAAACCGCGTAAAACACAATCCTTTTTTATTTCTAAAAAAGAAAATCACTCCTGCAACCGCCGGTACAGACTGACCAAGCCCCGTTGCAATGGCTGCGCCACTGACTCCAAGACTACAATGTACAATCAATACATAATCAAGTACTGCATTCAAAATTCCCGCCATGATTGTCAGCGCAAGCCCCAGTGTCGGACGCTCCGCTGTTACCAGATAACTCTGAAATAATGCCTGCAGCATACATGCCGGAGCAAACAACACCAAAATCGTAAGATAACTGCGGCAGTCATCCAAAATTTCATCGGTAGAACCAAGGAAATAACAGATCTTGTTCAGAAAACTTACCGTAAAGATCATAAGAATCACGCTGATGATCAGACCTATTACTACAAACATTGTCAGACTTTCTTTTGCCTCTTTCTTTTTTCCCTCACCAAGATATTTACTGATGATCGCATTTCCACCTGTTCCAAGCATAGTTGCAATTGCAATCAAAATATTGATTACCGGATAAACAATATTTACGGATGACAGCGCATTACTTCCCACAAACCGGGATACAAACATTCCGTCAATGATCGTATACAACGACATAAACATCATCATAATGATGGATGGCGCTGCAAACCGCAGCAATTTCAAAGGAGTAAACTCCTGATTCAAAGACATACTCATAAAAAAACACCTGCTTTCTGAAATTCATAATATTTTTTATCGTACTTCTATCTGTTATCTGCACATTTTCCCATACGTTAGATATATCAGATACGATTTTTAACCTTTTATTTTCTTGACTTCTGACATCATATACTATAGGGTAACCCTATAGTCAAGCAGATTTTTACAATACTATCAAATAATAACCTACGCAAGTGACATAATGCATAGTAACCACCAAATACCTATAAATTGCAAATATCAGACAGGAGAAGTTAAGTTATATGGAACGAAAAGATTATCTGACTACCGGCGAACTGGCACAGCTCATGGGCATTACAAAGCACACACTTTTTCATTATGACGATATCGGTCTGTTTCAAGCAGCATATATTAACGAAAAAGGTTACCGTTTTTACTCCATCTATCAGCTGGATATTTTAAACACGATCCTGATGCTGCGGGATCTCGATATGCCATTAAAAGAAATCCAATCGTACATATCACAGCGAAACCCAGCGCTTTTTCAACAAATATTTTTGGAACATGAAGCACAGATTGCAAAACAGATTAAGAAACTGCAGTCCATGAAAAAATGGATGCAACAACAGTGAAATAAGATTCAGATTGCGGAACAGACCGATTTTTCCAAAATCGAAATCACAACTTATCCGGACTGTTACTATCTTTACAGAGAGACAGAACCAAATTCCAGTCAATCTTTTTCTAAAAATATCAATGAACTGATTTCATTGTTACAAAAGACCGATCCGTATCTGGATTACGACATTGCTTATTTTCAATACAGCAAAAATGTGGAACATGGTATTTACGATGCCTATGATAATGTTGCTCTGCTCATGGAGCAGAAACCTGCAATCAAAAACTGCCAGATACTTCCCGCAGGAAAATATCTGACAGCCTATCATGTCGGTCACTGGAATACGATCGGTGAAACTTATAAACGTATGCTGAATTATAAAAATCAGCATCATCTTAAGACCAGCGATCGGTACATTGAATATGATGTGGTGAATAATTTTATTACCAAAAATGAAAATGAATTTGTGGCAAAAGTCGAAGTAGAAATTCTTGAGTAAGCGCTGTTTACCATGCATTCTCTCATTTACACTTTATCTATTTGAATATTTAAAATTTCTTACAAAAGATACGCAGTTCTAACTCCCCTTATACTAAGAAAAGCACCTCAGAAATTGCTCTGAGATGCTTCGTATTTCTATTCGTTTTATTTATGATAGTAAAAAAGTCATCCAATCGGATGACTTACAGTGCGCCTTCAGGGATTCGAACCCTGGACAAATAGATTAAGAGTCTACTGCTCTACCAACTGAGCTAAAGGCGCATACGTCCTTAACGCAAGTGCTATTATAACGGATATAAAAATAAAATGCAAGCTTTTTTGCAAAAAAAAGTGTTAACTGTGATACGATAGTGATAACAGCCCCATAACCAGGAGGTTTTTATGAATATAAAAAAACGAACCCTCATCTCCTGCGCCATGCTTGCAGACGAGGTCAACCATATTTTAAAACAGACAAGTACTGCTCTTCCGGTCATCTGGATAGAACGCGGCCTGCACAGCACTCCGGAAAAACTGAACCGGATCCTGCAACATTATATTGATGCATTACAGAATCAGGATGAAATTCTGCTGACCTTCGGACTTTGCGGCAACGGAACTGCCGGACTTGTCAGCCATCATACGCTGCTGCGTCTCCCACGTTTTGATGACTGTATCAATCAGCTTCTTTGCAAAAAACCGCGAACCGAACGCAAACAGACCGAAACAGATTCCATCTATCTGACACGCGGCTGGACTCTGGACAAAGAAGCTGTTTTACAACAGTACAACATATTATCCCGCCAGTATGAACCAGAAATGCGCGATATGATCCTGCGGACAATGTACGATGGCTATCATGCTCTGTCCGTCATTGATACCGGATGCTATGACACAAAACCGGTGGAACAATATGCGGATAAAGCCTCTCGCTATCTTGGATTTGACCGCAAAACCGTTCCGGGAAATATCTCGACTTTGGAGCATCTGATCTGCGGCACAGAAGATTCCAATATACTGACACTTGCTCCGGGCGAACCGATCACCGCCTCTCTTTTTGAACTTTAATACACCCATTTGCAAAATTTCTCCCGGAATGTTCGTTTTTTTCTACAAAACAATAAGCATTTTCCTTGCATTTTAAGGCAAAACGTTTACAATAGAAATGACGAGTATATTAAATTATTAATGGAGGTAAACGAAACCAATGTTCAACAAATTAATACAGAAATTAAAAGAGAACCCTCGTACAATCGTCTTTACAGAGGGAACTGATGCACGTATTCTGGAAGCTTCTTCCCGTCTGCTTGCAGGTACATTTTTAAAACCAATCTTAGTTGGTAATGAATCTGAAGTAAGAGTTGCTGCTGAAGAAGCAGGCTACAATATCAACGGTGCAGAGATCATCGATCCTAAAAACTATGACCGCATGGATGAGATGGTTGCACAGATGGTTGAACTTCGTAAAGGTAAAATGACAGAGGAGCAGTGCCGCGAAGCATTATCTCATGGTAACTACTTCGGAACAATGCTCGTAAAAATGGGCGTTGCTGACTGCTTACTTGGTGGTGCAACATATTCCACAGCTGATACCGTTCGTCCGGCTCTTCAGCTTATCAAAACAAAACCAGGCAACAAGATCGTATCATCCTGCTTCATCCTCGTTCGTCCGGCTGCTACAGGCGACAACGAAGTACTGGCAATGGGTGACTGCGCGATCAACATTAAACCAAACGAGGATGATCTGGTAGAGATCGCACTTGAGACAGCTCAGTGTGCTAAAATCTTCGGTATCGATCCGAAAGTTGCATTCCTTAGCTACTCAACACTCGGATCCGGTAAAGGTGAGGATGTTGACAAAATGCGTAACGCTTGTGCAAAAGCAAAAGCTGCTGCTCCGGATCTGGCTATCGATGGCGAGCTTCAGTTCGATGCTGCTGTATCTCCGCGTGTTGCTCAGACAAAATGCCCGGATTCCAATGTTGCAGGACATGCAAACACATTTATCTTCCCGGACATCAACGCTGGTAACATCGGTTACAAAATTGCTCAGCGTCTTGGTGGATTCGATGCTTACGGTCCGATCCTTCTTGGTCTGAACGCACCGATCAACGATCTGTCCAGAGGATGCAACGCTCTGGAAGTATACTCCATGGCTATCATCACTGCAGCTTTAAGCTAAGTTTTTTAAGATAAGTTTATGAAAAAGAAAAACAGGATTTTACCTTTGCGGCTAACAATCGCTCGCCAAGGAAAAATCCTGTTTTTCTTTAATTTACACATTGGCAAAAATTTTCTAGTATTCTTCTGCATACTCGCCAAAGAATTATTATTCTTTTATCTACGTTAAGACCCCCAGTATTTCACTGTTTAAATGGTATCATTTCCATAAAGTAAATAAAAAATCAGAGAAACTTTCCTCGACGAGCGGTTCAGAGAACGACTGAGTTTTGCGAGTTTTGCGCGAGCGGGAAACGACCAGCTTTTATCGGAGTTGGAAGTGAGCGCGATAAAACCGAAGCAAAACGAGGGCAGTGAACGGTTAGTGAGTGAGGAAAGTTTCTCTGATTTTTTCACATATATTAAATTATAACTAATACTATAAACAGGAATTAATAACGTTTCCGGTCCCGCTGTGCCATTTCGTACATCATCTTCTCGCGCTGCGCCTCGAAATATACGTGCAGAACGTCCCAGGAGGCGTTTGTAGCCGTCATAACCATTTTATAGTCTATCTTTACCTTATGGTTTCTCAAATCCATCAGAAGGCGATCTAGCTGCTTCTCCGTGAAATCACACATTATGATCATGCTGCCTTTCGGATATTCACCGCCGAAATATCCGCCATCATCTTTTCCCCGGGCAAGGTCTCCCAATGCCATATGAAACTTCGTCTTCGGAACAGACACCGCCTGTATTTTCATCGGAGTCAGAATCTGACGGATCTCATTCTCATTTTCACACTGAAACAATAATACTTTCGCCATTTTTAGCAGTCTGCCTTTCCTGTAATGATCCATGGAGCCGGCTGCTGTTCGAAAGAATTCTTGCTGTTCAATCTTGCGACAGAGATCTGGATCACTTCAGTATCTTTGATGCCGTATTTTTCAAACATGCCGGAAACAGATGCAGCTACGACAAAATCTAATGTATAAATTACGATGCTGATCTGTGGATTTAATTTTGTCAGATACTCGATCTCCTGCTCCATGCTTGCAGATGCTACCATAAATACCAGTGACGGAACCGGACATCCTTTCATGGTCTCCTCATCCACATGATCGATCACCTGAATGTTGTGCAGACCGAAATGGTCAATGTTCTCTTCCATGGTCGCACGGTCGTCTTTGTTGTACTCTACAGCGATCACAGTGCCCTCTGTAGCGATAATTGCAGCCTCTATCGCAATACTTTCCCCGCTGATGACACAAATGTCGTCCTGACGGCCTACATGCATCTTATTTAAGATGACAGAACGGATCTCGCTTCCTACATAATGAATAGAACCACGTTTGAAATTATGGTTGTCCATACCGATCTTATAGGTGTTGCGCGCATGCTCATTCACGATCAGCATGCCTGCGGATGCGTTGATGCCACGATTGATCATATTGCTCACTTTATCGTGTTTGATCTCTCCTGCAGCCTCTGAGCCCTCGTTATACCATACATCACAGTCTCCCAGTCCTGCGTTCCACATCCGGTAAAAAATATCGTCAATTCCTGCCTCAGTAAACACCAGCACTGCTTTGTGTGACTCGACTGTCGGAATCAGGTTTTTATTTTTTCGGGTGATATCGAGCATCTTCACTTTTTCCAGATCAATGGCTGTGTTTTTTGCAAAATACTGCAGCCAGGATAAAATGCTCTCGTTGGTAAAAATCTGCTGTTCCATAAGAAATACCTCCCATATCTTTAGATATATTCAGTTTACCATCTGCATTATAATTTGTTAAGAGATACTTTCTTTTTTCTTCATATTTCAGCCACAAAAAGAACACAATTTCCCAGTAATATAACAGTATCAAATAAATCAAGTGAAACACATAACAAACATTTGAAATTTGATACGTCAGGTAAAAACCTGAAGCTTAAAATAAAAAGCTTCTGAGGGTAGTCAGTTAACCAGCACCGGCACATTCAGGGGCGACAAAAAAC
>CAVEOS010000087.1:0-10168 GCA_963617435.1 Lachnospiraceae bacterium | reverse complement strand
GTAATTATATGGCTTTCAGCCAGTTCACACGGCACAGCCGTGAATAATATAGGTATAGTAATAATACAGAAATATTGATGCTGGAGGAATAAAACAATGATATTACCAAAAGATCCCGTGATGCTTTTAAGCGTTGTAAATACAGAACTGAGAGACCATTATTCATCGTTAGCGGAACTGGTCAAAGCCTATGGTGTGGCAGAACAGGAAATTACAGAGCAGCTGGCGTTGATCAAGTATGAATATCAGCCGGAGACAAATCAGTTCCGATAAAGCTGTATGGAATGTACGCTGGCAATTTTAGTTAAAAGATTTTGAGAATCATAGGAGTATCTGGAGGGAACAGAACATGTATTATTGTAATATAAAAAAATCAGATATAGCGGATGGTCCTGGAGTACGCGTGACTTTATTTGTATCTGGGTGCACACACCACTGTGAGGAGTGTTTTCAGCCGGAGACATGGAATTTTACTTACGGTCAGCCTTTTACAAAAGAAGTGGAAGAGGAATTGATGGATGCACTGCGACCTGGATATGTGGCAGGCCTGACATTACTTGGCGGAGAGCCGTTTGAGCCGGAGCATCAGTACATACTACTTCCATTTTTGCAGCGAGTACGTCGTGAATTGCCGAAAAAAACAATCTGGGCTTACAGTGGTTATGTATATGAAGAACTGACTGGCAAAGAAATCGGAACCGGGAGAGCGCGCTGTGAGGTGACAGATGCGGTGCTCGCCTGTGTGGATGTGCTGGTAGACGGAGAATTTATGAAGGACAAGAAAAATATCAGTCTGCAGTTCCGTGGATCGGAAAATCAGCGCCTGATTGATGTGAGAAAAACCGAGGATGCCGGTGAAATCGTGTGGTGGGACGGAAAATAAGAAAACTGGGTTTTTAAGAAACTGTTTAATAGATGAAGTTTATACTAAATTGGAGTAAGAGCGTTAGTGTTGATTTAGAAACATTGACGTTCTTTTTTTATCTATGAGAAAATGTGAGTTTTGAAACCCGTTGCTATAAAAAATAAGGGTTTCCGGGACTATGAAAAATGTCCGAAACCCTTTATTCTATGCGGAACGTGGGA
Organism: Lachnospiraceae bacterium; assembly: GCA_963617435.1. Lineage (GTDB taxonomy): Bacteria > Bacillota > Clostridia > Lachnospirales > Lachnospiraceae > Eubacterium_I. The sequence continues at coordinate 9,082 of CAVEOS010000087.1, read as the reverse complement.
CTTGAACCCACACGCCTTGCGGCACAAGAACCTAAATCTTGCATGTCTGCCAATTCCATCAGTTCCGCAAATCTGGAAAACCAGACACATAACGAATTATACCGAATAAAAGACAAAAAATCAACCGTGATTTTCGTTAAAAAAACATTAAAATGTGGGATGTTTTGAAAAAAGACCAGCCAGTGGTGATAAATTTGTTACTATTTATATATTTTACGACTGATTTACACTGATTTTTCTCATATTTTACCTATTTTCAATAAAATGCGTTTAATCTAAAGACAAATTTACATTTTACTGTTAAAATAGATTCGTATGTAAAAATACATTTACAATCTTTTTACGAATATTACGGAGGATAAATAAATGTCTATAGTAGAAGTGTTTTCACTATTGGGTGGCGTTGGATTGTTCCTTTTCGGTATGACGATCATGTCTACCGGACTGAAAAATGCCTGTGGAGATAAGCTCCAGACGATTTTGGAACATGCAACAAAAAATAAATTAATCGCTATTATTGTGGGACTTGGAATGACAGTACTTGTTCAGAGTTCTTCCGCTACGGATGTTATGGTTATCGGATTTGTAAACTCAGGTCTGATGAATCTTGGGCAGGCCATTGGTGTTATCATGGGTGCCAATATCGGTACGACAATTACAGCACAGATCACAGCCTTTAATATCAGTACATTTACACCGCTGGTGCTTTTTGCCGGTGCAATCATGTATCTGTTTATGAAGAACAATTTTGTGAAACATGTAGGTTCCGTCATCATGGGCTTTGGTATGTTATTCCAGGGTATTACAATGATGAAAGTCGCAATTCAACCGTTATCCCAGAGTGAAGGCTTTGTTTCATTCTTATCCACATTGAATAATCCGGCACTTGCGATTTTATTTGGTGTTGCATTTACAGCGTTGCTGCAGAGTTCGTCATCTTCTACTGTTATTTTTCAGGCGTTTGCCATCCAGGGACTGCTCAGCTATAACGTAGCTGTTTATCTGGTTATTGGTGCAGCGATCGGTTCTGTTACACCGAACCTGCTTGCAAGTCTGACAGCAAACAGAAACGGAAAGAGAGCAGCGATTTTGAACCTGTTATTTAATGTATTCCGTGCGGGAATTCTGGTTGCGTTGATCAATATCTTCCCGATGATACTGACGGGAATCCAGAGCCTGTCACCAAATGATATCGGACGACAGCTTGCAAATACACATACGATTTTTGCAATTATTGCTGTGTTGATAGAAGTGCCGTTTGCAAACAGACTGATCTGGCTGGCTGAGAAGATTGTTCCGGTACTTCCAGAGGAAAATCAGCAGCTGAAAGACCGTTCTCTGGTTTATATGACACAGCTGACAAAAGTTCCGGCTCCGGTTGCTCTGCGCCAGACACAGCGTGAGATCACACGTATGGGACATATTGCAGCAGATAACCTGAAACGTGCACTGGACTGCTTCTTTCATTACAATGCGGCAAAGGCAGCTTCTGTACGTTCCCATGAGGAGAGCGTTAATATCCTGAATCATCTGATCGCGGATGCCATGGTAGATCTCAGATCCCTGGATTTGTCACCGGAAAATATGCGCCGTGTGTCCATGATGACAATTGCGGTTACTGATATCGAGCGTTTGTCTGATCATGCGGAAAATATTGTAGAATATATTGAGCAGATGAATGCAAAAAAAGCAGAGATGTCAGAGGCTGCCAGAAAAGAACTTCTGGATATGTCTCAGGATGCGCTGGATGCGGTATATCTGGCTTTGGATATTTTTGAAAAAGATGATTACAGTAAACTGGATCAGATTGAGATCTTAGAGCAGCATGTGGATGATCATGAGAAAGATCTTATCAATAATCACATTGAGCGTATTATGAATTCCATGTGTAATCCGCTGAGTGCAGTTATTTTCTCAGATCTTGTTACAGATCTGGAGCGCTGTTCCGATCATGCCATCAATCTGGCTTACGCATTAAAAGAGCGTCCGGCTGAATTGGACGCACCGAAGCTGGTGTAAGGTTTACGGGTAATTGTGTGGTTTAAAATATAAGTTATGAAAAGGGTCTGGGTTTATTTTTCCTCAGCGAGCGATTGTTAGCCGCGGAGACAACATAAACCCAGACCCTTTCAAAAACCTAGATTTTACAGCCACCCAACAAACTAGTTGTTATATTTTCGGACAAGTTTCCGTATATCTTCATTTTTCCCAATCACCAGCAAATGTTCTTCCTCTTTAAAACAATAATTTGCCGGCGGCATAGCCTGAATCCCATCCTTCGTCTGAATCGCAACAATATTTGTATGATACTTATTGCGCACATCCATTTCCACAATCGTTTTTTCAATCCATTCCGGCAGCGGCGCGAGTTCATAAATCCTCGCTCAGCTCAAAGTAGTCAAAGACACTGTCGGAGCTGTACTGTACCGCGTATTTTTCTGCAATATCCCGATCCGGATAAATAATTTTGTCCGCACCGTTGCGCAGCAAAAATGTTGCATGTACATCTCTGGTAGCCTTGCTGACCACATATTTTGCGCCGAGTTCTTTTAATAAACAGGTGATTTCCAGACTGCTCTGGAAGTTGGTGCCGACACATACAAAGCATTTATTAAAGTTTCCGACACCGAGACTTTTCAGCACTTCTTCTTTGGTGCAGTCACCGATTTTGCCGAGTTATGTTGCAGTCCACGCATCGCGGGATGGTGAACCGTCAAAATAGTATATCCTGATTCCCTGAAATATGCTATACTGTACGAAAAGTGGGAAATGGGAGGGGAACATATGGCCGGATTATTAGTATGGGTGATTATTTTAATCGGAATTATCGGCAGTGTGGCAAAGGGCAGAAAACAGGGCAGAACGCAGCAACGCCGCACAGAACTGCCGAAGCGGGCACCACAGCCTGCAAAAGCACAGCCACCGCAGCGTAAAAACACAGTGGGAAGCAGCTATAAACCGCAGACACCGCCAAAGCAGCAGTGGCAGAAAAAACCGAAAACGAATACACAGACAGCGAGCTATCAGAATAAGGCGAATACACAGAAAAATTCCCGTCAGGAAGAACTTGAAAGTGTGTTTGACAAAAACAAGATTGTAGCCGCAGCAAAGGCAAATACAAGAGAAGTTGAGCGCGACAATGATTTTGATGCAGAAAATGAGCATCTGATGGATGCGGTGTACGATGCAATCGTGAAAGGTCCGAAAAATACAGTGGAATTTCAGCGGGATTTTATCGCAGAAGGCATGGATATGTTAAATTCTTTCGATTTATAAGAGCAAATTTGACAAATGATACAAAATACAATAAATATATTGGTGTAGTTATACAAAGATGAGTTGCAAAGTTACCGTGGAAAGATAAAAAATGTTACATATATGTTATGTAGCTTTTAAATGATCTGAGGAGTGATCAAAAAACTGGGACAGAAAGAGGGAATATAAAATGGCACAGGGAAATCCGTTACCGGGAGAAAAATATTTACATTTTAAAAATAAATTGTATCAGGTGATCGCAGTGGCAAAGCATTCGGAGACGATGGAACCGTATGTGGTCTATCAGGCTTTGTATGGTGATTTTGGCGTATATATCCGTCCGTATGATATGTTTATCAGCGAGGTAGATCATGAAAAATACCCGGATGTGGCGCAGAAATACCGCTTCACTTATGTAGAACAGGGCATGACGATTGTAAACAAGGCAGATAATAACAAACCAGCAACGAATGCCAGTACTTCAACTCAGAAAAGTACAGAACGGATATCTTATGTAGAGAACAGTATAGAAACTGGTGCAGAAAACAATACGGCAGGATGCACGAATGCTGAAGAGAAGCCGGATATGTTGAGTAGTGCAACAAGTCACGCAGATAAGAATAACTTCAATGAGGTTAATGAAAACGCATTGGATAGTGAGACAGAGAGTATGGGTGCTGATGGAGAAGAGGGCGTAGTAAACCCATGGCTGCTCAAATTTCTGGATGCAGACACCATGGAGCAAAAATACCAGATTGTCTGCGACATCAAAAATGACATCACAGACCGTCTGATTGATGATCTGGCCGTAGTGGTCGACGTGGTGATCCCGGAAGGAAAATTAAGCGACCGCTACGAACAGTTAAAATATTGCATTCGTACAAGACAAAAATACGAGAAGACTTCGCTTAGATAGATACTCCGTGACGGCTCATATAGCTGTTGTGGTATTTGCCGGAATAAGTGACATCTTCCGCGAACCATTCCGGTGGAGTGAAAGTGTTGGCTTCGTCTTCGGAAGGAAACTCTACTTCTGCAAGAATCAGTGGTGCCAGGTCATTTTCAAAAATGTCCAGTTCGATGGTATAAGCACCAAAAGGAATGCAATATCTCTTTTTTGTGATGATCAGGCCATCTGCTTTCGGACGTAAATGCGCGTAGCCTTCTTCTGACAGCGGCAGATTGTATTCTTCCCGGGCCATCAGACCATCGGATTTGTATGTGAGAAAATAATCGTTATCCTGTTTGCGGATGCGTACAACCGGGGAAGTACACAGGTAGCCCTGCTCAATATGGCGGCAGGGATATTGTTCAAGATTTTCCGGTAATTGCTTGATTAAAAATTTGCGTTCGATTTCCATAATAAAAACACTCCTGTCTAATATTATAACCTTATAGTAACAGGAACAGAATTGGAAAATCAATAAAAATGCAAATAAATGAACAGAATTAGAGAAATAAAAAATAAGAATACAAAATAAACTAACACTAATAGGAAATATATACAGCATATATAAATATTCAGATAAAGAAACATGAGCAGTAGAAACTTAAAGTTTCGTATAGAGGAGGAAAGTATGAGTAAAATAGCAGTATTATGTAACGATGGTGTAGAAGAAATTGAATGCCTGACTGTAGTAGATTTCTGCAGAAGAGCCGGAATTCATGTGATCACAGTGTCTGTGACAGGAAAACGTCAGATCATGGGTGCGCACAATATCGTTTTTCATGCAGAGGAAATATTTGAAGATATGAACTTTGATGAATTTGACGGAATCGTATATCCGGGCGGACCGGGAACCGCATCACTGGGAGAAAAACCAGGTGTGAAAGAACTTGCAAAGAAATTCCTTGCGGATGGCAGAATGCTGGCAGCAATCTGTGCGGCACCGGGAATGATTTCCGAGACAGGTATTTTAAAAGAAAAACATGCCACCGGATATCCGGGATGCAATCCGGAAGGCGGAGCGATCTGGAGCGAAGAAAAAGCAGTAGCAGATGGAAATCTGGTTACCGGAAAAGGCCCGGGAGCAGCAAACGAATTTGCGATTGCGATCATTCGTTACCTTGAAGGGGACGCAAAAGCGGATCAGATTTATGCGTCCACGATGATGTGATTTATATATAGTCTGTGAAAGCGCCATCCATCAATCTTACCTCTGCAGCTAATAATCGCTTGCCGAGGAAAGATTGTCTGTCTGGAGCTATATACATTGTGTTAATTAATAATTTTTATTTCTGATTCAGAATCTAAAAACAGATAAGCTTTATGTCGTTAGGTATATAAGATTGAAAAATTTCCCAGACATAAAAACCGCATCTCCGTTAATACTAGGAACAAGACAGAAAGCTTCACAAGGATACTTCTGTTGAGTCGAAAAGTCCAGCTTTCCCATTCAACAAAATTACCGGGAAGCCACTGTCTTTACCATAGAGAAAAAAATCACGGAGGTGTAACAACATGAGTAATTCTAACAGCTCAAACAAAGTGTCAGTTCCGGAGGCAAAAGAAGCAATGAACCGTTTCAAACAGGAAGTGGCATCCGAACTTGGAGTACCTTTAAAAGAAGGTTACAATGGTGACCTGACATCCCGTCAGGCCGGATCCATCGGTGGTGAAATGGTGAAAAAAATGATCATGAGACAGGAAGAGCAGATGTCCAACAAATAAGACCTGCCTTTCTGTGAAGATCAGAGGACAAAGACAGGAATACAAACGAATGTATCCTGTAAAAAGAAGAGGAGCGGCTGCATTGCGCAGCCGCTCTTTTTGGTGGAAGGCTCTCACCCCCTAAAAAAGAAGATTTAAACTTTACAAAAAGTAAAGAGGCTTTATTCAACGGTTACGGATTTCGCCAGGTTTCGCGGTTTGTCCACATCAAGACCTCTTGCGACACTCATATAGTAACCGAGTAACTGTAACGGGATGATGGCCAGACTGTTGGTGAACAATGCATCTGTTTTTGGAATGTAGACGGTGAAGTCTACGGAATCTTCAATCGTATAATTGCCAAATGTGGTCAGCCCCATGAGGTAAGCACCACGGCTTTTTACTTCCACAAGATTGGAAAGTGTTTTTTCCTGCAGAGTCGGCTGCGTCAGAAGACCAATGACCAGGGTGCCATCTTCGATTAGGCTGATGGTGCCATGCTTTAATTCACCGGCAGCGTATGCTTCGGAATGGACATAACTGATCTCTTTCATTTTCAGGCTTCCTTCCAGACCGGTGGAGTAATCAATGCCACGTCCGATAAAGAAAGCATCTTTGATGTTGGTAAATTTAGCTGCAAACCACTGGATCCGCTCTTTGTCTTCCAGAATTTTCTCAATCTGTTCCGGGAGTTTTGCAAGATCCTGAAGATAATGCTGTAATTTTGTATCATCGATGAGCTCACGGCTGTATGCAAATTTTAATGCCAGCAGATAAAGAGCGATCAGCTGTGTGCTGTAAGCTTTTGTAGTGGCAACTGCGATCTCCGGACCAGCCATGGTGTACATGACGTAATCCGCTTCTCTTGCGATAGAGGAACCAACGACGTTGACGATAGAAAACAGAGCGTGTGTGATTCAGGATGGCTGGAACATCGGAAGCGATGTAACATGCTTTGTCCGTGATAGCGATGATCATTGGGCTGTCCTTGCGGGCCACATAAATTTCATCTGGAAAATCCTGATACATGACAGCCAGCGCGTAGGAGCCGCGAAAATGTGTCATGGCCTCTGTCAGGGCATGCAATGGATCCTGCTCATTTTTCTTATAGTAATAATCGATGAGTTTTACGGCAACTTCTGTATCCGTATCAGAATAGAAAGTATAGCCTTTTTTCATCAGGTTTTCTTTTAATTCTACATAATTATCAATAATTCCGTTGTGCACAGCGATAACAGCGAGATCGTCACTGCAGTGTGGGTGCGCGTTCTGCTCAGAAGGTTCTCCATGTGTAGCCCAGCGGGTATGGCCAATCAAAAAATTCGATCAGCTGATGGATGGCCATATGCCAGCCGGATTTGAGATGCTGATCAACAACTTTTCTGCAGTTATCATCGGTATGCTGCTGGCAATTCTGGGGTATGTGGTTGTCGGCCCGGTGATGAGTGCGATTCTGTCTGTTCTGGCAGCAGGAGTAAATATTTTAGTAAGCCACAGCCTGCTTCCGCTGGTTGCAATTTTCATTGAGCCGGCAAAAGTACTGTTCTTAAACAATGCAATTAATCATGGTATTTTCACACCGCTGGCTACTGCACAGGCAGCGGAGGTCGGAAAAACCATTATGTATATGCTTGAGCCGAACCCGGGTCCTGGACTTGGTGTCCTGCTTGCATATATGTTTTTCTGTAAAGATAAAAAGACAAAACAGTCCGCACCGGGCGCTGCGATCATTCACGTATTGGGTGGTATTCATGAAATCTATTTCCCGTATATTTTAATGAATCCGCTTGTGATCATTGCCCCGATCGTCGGAAATATGGCAGCAATTTTCTGGTTTAACCTGACAGGATGCGGTCTGGTAGGACCGGCTTCACCGGGATCCATCATTGCATATCTGATGATGACTCCGGGACCGGACATCTGGAAAGTATTGGTTGGTGTCGCTATCGCAACAGGTATTTCCTTTGCCATCGCATCACCAATCGTAAAAATGGCAGGCGGCAAGACCAGTCTGGAAGATGCACAGGCAGAGATGGCAGCGATGAAAGCAGAAGCAAAAGGTGAGACTACTGCTCCGGTTGCAATCAAAGACGCATCTGAAGTAAAGAAAATCATTTTCGCATGTGACGCAGGAATGGGTTCCTCCGCAATGGGAGCAACAAAATTCCGTAATCGTCTGAAAGCAGTATGTCCGCAGATTCATGTAAGCAACACTTCCGTGGACAACATTCCGGCAGACTGCGATATTGCGGTTGTCCAGACCACACTGGCAGACCGTGCAAGAAAATCCGCACCGCAGGCACAGCTTGTGACAATTGGAAACTTCCTTGCGGATCCGGCATTGGATGAGTTGTATGAACAGCTGACCAGCAAAAAAACTGATCCATCAGCTTCTGAACAGATAGCTGATAAAAATGTTCCAGCTGAGAAACAGACAGAAAAATCGGTATCTGTTGAAAATCAGACAGAGAAAACGATACCTGTTGCAGAAACAAGCGAAAAAACACCTGATGTATCTGCTGAAGCATTGCAGGCTGCACCTGAGAAAAAACAGGTTCTGATTAAAGAAGGAATCCGTCTGAATCAGGCACCGGTGTCCAAAGAAGAAGCCATTCAGGCAGCAGGTGAATTATTACATCAGCTTGGTTACGTGGATGAAACCTATGTAGATGCCATGCAGGAACGTGAAAAACTGATCACTACCTACATGGGAATGGGCGTTGCAATCCCGCACGGAACCAGCCAGGCCAAAGGTGCCGTAAGGAAAACCGGTATTGTATTCTTGCAATATCCAGAAGGTGTTGATTTTGGCGATGAAAAGGCACAGCTTGTGTTTGGAATTGCCGGAATCGGGGATGAGCATCTGGATCTGCTGGCAAAGATCTGTGAAGTGCTGGAAGACGAAGGAGTACTGGAAAAAATGAGAACGACTTCCGACCTTGACTGGGTGATGGAACGGTTGTCGTAAAAGCTTTTTAGCTTCTTTTGTGGTTAAAACACCAGTTTACAAATTTATAAATGATAGACTTGCTGACAAACCAGCTGTTTTAAAGCCTTTGTCATAGCGTTTGATTTTATGTGTGTTTCGATATTTTTCACGAAAGTGGCAAAAAATATCTGATTGCGAATGCCCTGACTTAATTCAAAACGAAACTCCTGTACGCTTTTTGTGCGGTA
>CAVEOS010000086.1:0-10170 GCA_963617435.1 Lachnospiraceae bacterium | reverse complement strand
TGGATTAGGGACTTTCACCCGTTAGAAACGTGCGCCGCAAGGCGCACTTAAAAACCGTCTCAGGATATAATATTCCTGAGACGGTAATAAACTGATTTATTATCGCGGTACCACTCAAATTGGCGTGACGCCCACTCTACTTATGTACGTATTCATACATACCGACTGGATAACGGGTTCGGCTCCCAGCATACCCTACTCTCAACTCCATTTCAGGTAGCCCTCAAAAGTCCATTCAGCTTTCTCCTCATACTGCACTCACACCAACGGCAGCTCTCTGAAAATCGGTTCGACATTCCTGCCTCCAGCCTACTACTCTTTTTCAACGGTTTCAACTTGTTTTCTTATATGTGCTTTAGTCTATTACATTCTTGAAGTTTTGTCAATCAGTTTTCTAATTTTTCTCACATTTTATGAGAAGTATACAAGACTATCTTCCGGTTCTTCTGCTTTTACCACTTCTTTTGCGTACAGAACCGGACCTTTTCCACGGTATTCCTTGGCAAACTCATTGTGGATTTCTGCCGTTATATAAATCCAGGATTTATGCGGAATTTCCATTGCTTTGTCATACTTGCATTTCAAACCGATAAACTGAATATCCTCTGCACAGCAGGTCATGGCAAAACGTCCCGGTACCATCATCGGTTTTTTACCGAATTTATCCGGTCTGTATACAAGTCCCAGGAAACGAATGGTCTTGCCTTCGTATTTCTGCGGATTGTCCTGTACATCCAGATAGAAAATGCCATAATCTGCATCAGTGATCTCAATCACATCCTGATCCAGATCATATGGAAGCTCATCTGCATCGCTCTCATCAATGGTTCCATCTTCACGCTCATACACGATCTGGGCACGGCGGTTTACTGCCTTGATAGTTCTGCGGAATTTTGCTTTCGGTGTGTCATCAGTGCATCGGTTAAAAATAACCACGTCGGTATTGAATACCTGCTCCATCATCATGGCACGCATGTTTGTCAGATACAGTTCAAACGTAGAAGCATCCACGGTAGCCAGAGACTGTACGATCTCCCATCCTTTCGGAAGTTTCATTTCCAGAATCTTGGTCGCTTCCCAGGTACCGTTATACTCGATAAATACCTGATCCGGCTTGATGGTATCGTCACAGTCTTTCAGATATTCCTCTGTAAATTCTTCTTCGGAATCCACAGCCACAACGGTAATTTTGTCTTTTGCCAGTGCTTCTTCATCGTATTCTTCATCGCCGTCTTCGCAGGCAATGATCAGACTGCGGGAGCCGATTCCAAAATCATTCTCCTGAAGAGTCTGAGTGATCAGGGAAGTTTTTCCGCTGTCCATAAAACCGGTAAATAAATATACTGGTATATCCATAATTTTTCGTTTCTCTCTTTTCTATATTATTTTGCTTGTTTCTTGTTTCAAAATAACATGTTTTCCGATATAACACTACAAACTATACTGCCATATCGGAATCCATTATTAGTTCAGTTCAAACAGTTCTTCTAATTTATGTTCGTCGATATCTGTACCGATAACGCAGAGACGTCCGGTATAATCCGGCTCACCATCACGCAGCTCGTACTCGCCCGGAACCATATCGAAATAAATCCATGTACCATCTTCTGCCGGGACCATTCCTTTTGCACGTAAAATCGTGCCATAGTCCTCGGTATCGCAGAATGTTTTCAGGATAGACTCGATTTTCTCCTTTGTATATTTGTGAGGAGTCTCTTTGCCCCAGCTGATAAATACTTCATCTGCATCATGGTCGTGATGGTGATGATCGTGGTCATGGCATCCGCAGGTGCATCCCTCGCCGTGGTCGTGATCATGGTCATGATGATGATCATGTTCGTGGTCGTGGTCATGGTCGTGATGATGATCATGCTCGTGATCGTGGTCATCATGATCGTGGTGATGATCATGCTCGTGATCATGGTCATGGTCGTGATGATGATCATGCTCGTGATCATGATGATGCTCTTCGTACTCTTTCATCATTTCCTGCATCAGAGAATCCTGCTGTTCAATTACTTTCAGGATCTGCTCTCCGGAAATAGAATCCCAAGGTGTTGTAATGATTGCAGCCTTCGGATTCAATTTCTGAATCTCTTTTACGCAAAGCTCCAGTTTTTCCTCTTTCATATTCTGGGTTCTGCTTAAAACAACGGTTGTTGCATTTTCAATCTGGTTGTTGAAAAACTCACCGAATGCTTTCATCTGTTTGGTTGCTTTCATTGCGTTTGCAACCGTTACCAGTGCATTTAATTTTACATCATGATCTTTCTCCATGTCTTTTACAGAAGACATAACATCAGAAAGTTTACCAACTCCGGACGGCTCGATAAGGATACGATCCGGATGATAAGTCTCGATCACTTCATTTAAGCTGCGGTTGAAATCGCCAACCAGTGAGCAGCAGATGCAGCCAGAATTCAGCTCTTTGATCTCGATACCGGAATCTTTTAAAAATCCACCGTCGATACCAACTTCGCCGTACTCATTCTCAACCAGAACGACTTTCTCACCTGAGAAAACTTCTTCCAGCATTTTTTTAATAAAAGTTGTTTTTCCGGCTCCAAGGAATCCGGAAATAATGTCTATCTTTGTCATTTTATATCATCCTTTCTTATCTTTTAAATTTCCACCCTTTGACAGATTATTTTAAGTCTGAAATCAGGAATTGTCAAGGTGTGTCACATAACCCTTCAGCCCCATAAAAGCAGGGTGATAGGACTCTTTTGCCCGGCGCAGGCCTTCCACGCCGCTGTCATCCTCACGGTTGACATACAGATACCCCTCCGCCGCGTGCTCCGCGAACTGCTGATTGATCATCGGATAAGCGCCAGGTACATCTGCAAAAGCCTTTTCAATATGCACCACATACATATCTTTATTTAATTCCTCACCAATGGCAAAAGCCACCACATCGCCATCCGGCTCCAGCCGCAGCAGGCCACCGGTCAGCTGAAGTTCTTTCATTAGACGCAACGCATTAAATGTCACACACAGCTCGTCTAGCTTTTCTTCATCTTCTTCACAATCATTAATTCTGCGCCATTCCAGTCCCATCTGAAAACAGTCTTCCACATTTTCATCGGTGATCGGCTCATACACCCAGTTTGGATACAGACTTTTAAATTTATTCACATGGTTCTTTTTGCCATGATATTTCTTTCCGGATAAAGCCACAAGTTTTTCCCGCTCATACACATAATCCGCAAGGTCACGCTCATACTCCACCTGATATTTTCCCGGGAACCATTCCTCTAACTGTTCCACATCCTTCGGTGTCGTCAGATGCAGTGCAAAAGGTTTTCCATCCTCCGCAAAATATTCCTCCAGTGTCAGAATCGCCTGTTTTACTTTTTCCGGTTCCCCAAGCGGCATGGATACGCTGTTAAAATCCGTCAGATCCGCAAAGATCAGACAATCGTTGACCATCGCGTAACCGGTTTTATATTTTCTGCCCCAGAGATAGATATTTGCAAAACACATGTCACAGCCTTTGTCCTGTTTTGCATCCAGATAGGTGTCCATCCATGTCTTATCGGACAGTTGTACTTTTTTTACTTCCAGTCTGCTCATATATAATAATTTTTTCCTTTCCAGACTTTATTCATTATACAGTAACTATTCAGAGCCATCTCGATTTCGCTGCGCTTCATCTCGATGTGGCTTCTCGCCAAATAGATTTACTAAAAAGTGTTCATTCATGCCAGCATGACTCACACTTTTTGCAAATCTGCTTGGCTCTGAATAGTTACAGATTTGCCATTTCGCACAGCTTCTGATAAATACCGCCTTTTGCCACAAGTTCCGCATGGGTACCGCTCTCCTCGATGCCGTTTTCTGTCAACACCAGAATGCGTTCTGCATTACGGATGGTAGACAGACGATGTGCAATTACAAAAGTAGTACGTCCTTTTGCAAGGATTTCCAGTGATTCCTGTACGACTTTCTCACTTTCATTATCCAGTGCGGAAGTTGCCTCGTCAAAAATCAGGATTGGCGGATTTTTCAGGAACACACGGGCAATGGACAGACGCTGTTTCTGACCACCGGACAATTTCACGCCACGCTGTCCGATATCCGTATCATATCCATCCGGGAAACTCATGATAAATTCATGGGCATTGGCTTCCTTTGCCGCTTTGATGACTTCTTCCCTGCTGGCCTCCGGTTTTCCGTAACGGATATTTTCCAGAATCGTTCCCGCAAACAAATACACATCCTGCTGCACGATTCCGATATGGTTGCGCAGATCCGACAATTTGATCTTGCGGATATCCTGGCCATCCACCCGGATCGTACCACCTGTCACATCATAAAATCGCGGGATCAGGCTGCACAGCGTACTTTTTCCCGCACCGGAACTTCCCACCAGCGCCACGTACTCTCCCGCCGGGACTTCCAGATTTACATGGTTCAGCACCATCTGATCGCTGTCTGCATAATGGAAGGACACATTTTCAAAACTGATCTCACCTTTCACTTCCTGCATCGGCTGTGCATCCGGTGCGTCTTTGATATCAGGCACCACAGAGATCATCTCCATAAAACGCTCAAATCCGGAATAACCGTTCTGGAACTGCTCCGTAAAGTCAATCAGTGTTTTGATCGGCTCAGTAAAGACATTAATATACAGTAAAAATGTGATCAGATCCGTGATATTTCCTTTTCCACGGGCGATCATGACACCACCGGACAGCATGACCACCACAGTAATTGCTGTTGTAAACGCGGTCAACCCAGCATTGTAACTACCCATGTATCGATAACTGTTTTTCTTTGCATCCAAGAATCCGTCATTGCCCTTTTTGAACTTTTTATTTTCAATTTCTTCGTTGGCAAAAGATTTTACCACACGGATTCCGGACAGATTATCCTCGATCTGACTGTTAATATCTGCAATTTTCACACGGTTCATACGGAAGGCGCGCTTCATTTTTTTATTAAATACATATGCGTACACCAGCATAAACGGCACCAATGCAAATGCTGCTACCGTCAGCCGTGGACTGATATTTACCATAATAATGAAAGCACCGATGATACGGATCAGTGAAATCACAATATTTTCCGGCCCATGATGCAATAACTCCGTGATATCAAACAGATCCGACGTAATGCGGGACATTAACTGACCGACTTTCTGATCATCGTAGAAACGGAAAGACAGTTTCTGATAGTGTGAAAAAATCTCTGCTCGCATGTCGTACTCGATTTTTGCCCCCATAACATGTCCATAATTCGATATAAAATAGTTGCAGTAACACTGAACAGCGATCAGCACCAGCATGATCACGCCCAGCCGTAAAATCGTGTGCAGTGCCTGACTGCTTTCCCAGTGAACCACCTCAGATGTGATGTAACGCACTACTAACGGAATCACCAAAGATACTGCCGCCGCGCCAAATGCAAAAAACATATCTGCAACAAAAATTCCCATATATGGTTTGTAATATGAGAACAATTTCTTTAAATTTTTCCTCATTCGTTTTCCCCTTATCATTTAAACTGTAGTCTAATATACTACACCCATACAAAAAAAGTCAAACCGCTAGTGATCGCATCACATGACTTTCCGCAAAAAGTTTGGCTTTTCTAACAGTTCTCACATCTCTTGACTTTCTCCCCTGATTGGTTCACTATACTTTTATACATAATGTAATGTCTCAATGATTTCAAAAATTTTCACTTTCAATCATTGCTACATTTCAGCAAGGAGGTTATTTTATGACACCAAAACAGAAATATTATAAAGTTGCCGCAGAAACGATTCTGAAAAACATCGAGCGCCGCGGTTACGAAGGATGCTACTGTGAAACCAGCGAAGAGGCCGTTAAAAAGGCACTTTCTTATGTGACACCGGGCTCCAGCGTATCTTTCGGCGGTTCCATGACCATGAACGAATGTGGTCTGATGGATGCTCTGCAAAAAAGAGACGATATCACATTACTGGATCGTTCCAAAGCCTGTTCCCCGGAGGAGATCAAAGAAATTTACCACAAGGCTCTGTCCTGCGACTACTATTTTATGAGTACAAATGCTATTACCTTAGACGGTCAGTTAGTTAATACAGACGGCACCGGAAACCGTGTCGCTGCTTTGATCTACGGGCCGGAAAATGTAATCATTATCGCAGGCATGAACAAAGTTGCTGCCACACTGGAAGAGGCTGAATCCAGAGTGAAAAATATTGCTTCTCCGCCAAATGCCATTCGACTGGACCGCAACACACCATGTGCTCTGACTGGAAGCTGCCATGACTGTTTTGCTGAAGGATGCATTTGCAGCCATACTGTTATCACACGTAGAAGCGCTATCAAAGGACGTATTAAACTGATCCTGGTTGGCGAAGAACTGGGATATTAAGTAAAGCCAAACGATGCCACACAAGTATTGTTATACTACATACTTGTGCGGCACCGTTTTTTGTCATCTATACTAATTTCTAAAAATTCTACCCATTTAAGATATTCCGTATTTTGTGCTGATATTTCTGTATCAATGTCATTTAGTTAACATATCCTTAACAAAAAACAAATAATGGGGAAAAATTGAATGGAGTACTCAAACTTATATGTAATGCGAATAAAAACTCTTTGTAAACAACGAGGCATCAGCATAAATAAATTAGCTACAATGAGTGGCGTAAAGCAATCTACTTTAGATAATATTATTCGTGGTCAAACACATAATCCAAAAGCCAGAACGCTTCACAAAATTGCCATCGCTTTTAATATGACACTAGCTGAATTTCTTGATTTTCCAGAATTGAATGCCTACTGTTTTGAAGATGATTCCGAAGATTAAAATATTTATATGCACAAAAAAAGTTTTACACATCTGTTTCCATAAAACATTGTGTAAAACTTTTTCATTTAAAACTATCGTTTTTATTATTTTTCTGTAAACTGTTATCTTACATTTTCTCCGGTGCATCGAATCCAAGAACATCGATACATGTCTCAAGAACATCTCTTGTCAGCTCTAACAGATGGATATATCCAGCCTGTACAGCCACATCTTCTTCCACCATGATTTTTGTCTCATGATAGAAATGGTTCAGAGCATTGGCCAGTCCGTAAATATATGCACAGATCTTGTGCGGTGCAAGTTCCTCTGCTGCATTTGTCATCACTTCATTGAAACGTGCCAGTTCCAGCATCAGGTTCTTCTCACTTGCAGAATGTGCTGCCTGGATGGTGTAATCTGCTGCTGATTTTCCGCTCTCTGCATATTTTTTCAAAATAGATTTGATACGCACGATGGTATACAGAATGTATGGACCTGTATTTCCCTCGAAAGAGATAAAGCGGTCAATATCAAAGATATAATCTTTGGAAGCCTGATTGGACAGATCTCCGTATTTGATAGCAGATAACGCAACCTGTTTTGCTGTTTTTTCTGCTTCTTCTTTTTCCATGGTGTTGTTCTCGGCAATTTTCTGATACATCTCGTTCTGGATGTCTCCAACCAGTTTCTCCAGACGCATAACGCCACCCTCACGGGTTTTGAACGGTTTGCCGTCTTTGCCGTTCATCGTACCAAAACCGATGAATTTCAGTTCTGTATTATCATCTACCAGACCTGTTTTCTTTGCACAGCGGAATACCTGTACAAAATGAAGCTCCTGACGTTTGTCTGCCAGATATACCATCTGATCCGGATGATAATCTTTCATACGCCATACGATGGTTGCAAGGTCTGTGGTTGTATACAAAGATGCTCCGTCTGATTTTAAGATCATACATGGCGGGATCTCTTTTGCATCGGTCTCCTCGCTGACATCAACAACCAGCGCACCCTCGCTCATATAAGCAAAACTGTCTTTCTTCATCTGCTCAGCCATTGGTGCGATGTATGGATCCGCATCGGACTCGCCTTTCCAGAGGTCGAAAGAAACGTTTAAGCTGTCATAGTTTTTCTTCAGATCCGCAATGGATACAGACAGAATATGTTTCCACAGTGCGATATAGCCTCTTCTGCCTTTCTGAAGTTCAAAAGTAGCCTGCATTGCTGCTTCCTTGTAAGCTGCATCTTCTTTTGATTTTCCACTTGCAGTCGGATAGATTTCCTCTAACTCAGAAATAGTAAACGGTGCTTCCTCCGGATATTCTCCTTCGTATGCCTCGTCAAAATAAACCAGTTCCGGTTTACGCTCATGAAGCTCTGTGATAATAAGTCCCATCTGAAGTCCCCAGTCGCCAAGGTGAACATCACCGATAACATTGTGACCGATGTAACGGCTCATACGTTTTACGCTCTCACCGATAACTGCGGAACGAAGATGTCCGACATGCAGCGGTTTTGCCACGTTTGCTCCGCCGTAATCTACGATGATGGTTTTCGGCTCTGCGGTCTTCTCACAGCCATAACGCTCATCTGCCTGCATTTCACGCAGATACTCTGCCAGATATTCCTCAGATAATTTCAGGTTCAGGAATCCCGGTTTAACAGACTCTACAGATGCAAACATCTCCACATCCTGCAGACGTGCGGCCACGTCATCTGCGATCATAAACGGTGCTTTTTTATACTGTTTTGCGGCAGCCATCGCTCCGTTACACTGGAACTCACACAGATCCGGTCTGTTAGACAATGTAACTTTACCGAATTTTTCTTCGTATCCGGCTTCCACAAAAGCTTTTGTTACCTCAGCGGTAATATTATCTAATAATTTTTTCATGTGTACCTCCCGGTTTCAATCTTTCTAATTGACAATTGGTTTTATTTTAACATTATTTTCGACGTAGTGCAACGACCTGAACTATTTTTATGCCTCCACCGGTGTTTTTATTAAAAAACCATCTTACTGTATTTCTGTTTACCTGATTTATCCATTCTTTGTTTTTCCATCTGCGGAATAATTTTTCTGTTTCTGTGCAAGCTTCTTAATACATTGCATCAGATATGAGCAGCAAACTTATTGAATAACCGGAGGCAGCAAACTATGTCATCATATAAAGTCGAAATCTGCGGTGTCAACACGTCCACACTCCCAGTTCTAAAGGAATCCGAAAAAAAGGATCTGTTTGTCCGCATCAAAAAAGGAGATTTGGATGCCCGCGAAGCCTATATCCGTGGCAATCTCAGGCTGGTATTAAGTGTGATCCGCCGCTTTTGGGCGTCCAACGAAAACGTGGATGACCTCTTTCAGATCGGATGCATCGGACTTATCAAATCCATCGACAATTTTGATCCCACACTGGATGTAAAATTTTCTACTTATGCCGTTCCGATGATCATCGGAGAAATCCGCCGTTATCTCAGAGACAACAGCAGTGTCAGAGTCAGCCGTTCCCTGCGGGACACCGCTTATAAGGCGATCCATGCCCGGGAACTCATGACACGGAATAATAACCGCGAACCCACGCTGGAGGAAATTTCCAAAGAAATTCAGATACCAAAAGAAGATATCACCTTTGCGCTTGATGCAATTCAGACTCCCGTCAGTCTGTATGATCCGGTTTATACCGATGGTGGAGAACCACTGTATGTCATGGATCAGATCAGTGACAAGAAAAACAAGGAAGAACGCTGGGTGGAAAAACTGTCCCTCAACGATGCCATGAAACGATTAAATGCCCGGGAAAATCATATTATACAACTGCGGTTTTTTGAAGGAAAAACCCAGATGGAGGTGGCAGATGAGATTCATATCTCGCAGGCACAGGTGAGCCGGCTCGAAAAATCGGCCCTGAAAACCATGCGCAACTACCTCACAACGACTTAAATTTTTGTTTTGTGGTTATTTTTTGTATAGAAAGCGAAATCAGAGACTTCTTCTGTGTCAGCTAGTCGTGCGTTACCCTCGTTTTGCTTCGGTTTTATCGCGCTCGCTCCCACACTCCTATAAAAGCTGGTCGGTTCCCACTCGCGCAAAACTCGCAAAACTCAGTCACTTACTTAATCGCTCGCCACAGAAGAAGTCTCTGATTTCGCCATTTTAGTTTTGAAAATAATCTCCGCATTACACAGTAAGCACTGCATATTGCATATACAGTTACCATGTTAAAAACTCATTCTTTATGCACATAAACCTTATCTAAAAATATTTCCAAAAACTTAAGCAACAAAATCGGAAAAAATTTCCTCGGTAAGCGATTAAGCGAACGACTGAGTTTCACAAGGTTTTGCGCGAGTGGAAGGCGACCAGCTTTTATAGGAGCCGAGAAC
>CAVEOS010000085.1:0-10347 GCA_963617435.1 Lachnospiraceae bacterium | reverse complement strand
TTGTTATAATGCGTGCAATGTTTATGTAACATTTCTGTAACAAAATTAAAGGAAATGAATAAAAATAAACAGAATCGTAATACTAAACAAAACTTATAAAATCAAAACAGGTTCTCAAGAGCATTTGAGTGAGAACATGAATCAGGAGGTCATATGAAATTTAGAAAGGTTATTGAAAGCGGAATCATCACAGCAGCTTTGGCTATCACATCCGTCACAACAGCCGTTTCTGCAAGTGCTGCTGAGGTAGAGACAAACAACGGAACATTGGAGACAGTGGTAAGTCGTGCAAGCCAGACAGCAAGCACAGGAGTTCAGTCAATCCAGATCACACATCAGAATGCACAGGCAGCGGCATTAGCTGCAGAGTGGGCCAACAAAATGCTGGTAACAGTAGACGAAGAAAGTTCATTGAATATACGAAAAGAAGCATCTACAGATGCGGAAGTAGTTGGTAAGTTCTATCACGGAAGCGGAGCGGAAGTTCTGGAAGTCGGTGATGAATGGACAAAAGTAAAATCCGGTGATGTAGAAGGTTATGTAAACAATGCATATTGTGTGTTTGGAAATGACGCACGCGTATATGCAGAAGAAAATTGTGATACCGAAGCAACAGCAACAGCAGACGGTATCCGGGTTCGTGAAACATCCAGTACAGATGCAAAAATCCTGGATGTAATCGACGCAGGTCAGTCCTTAAAAGTAAATACAGATGCAGAGACAGTAGATGGATGGGTTTCTGTAGATTACAACGGTACAGCAGCATATGTTGCAGCAGATTATGTAGACGTTGAGTTGAACGTAGAAGATGCGGTAAGCATGGATGAGATTAGAGCAAGAGAAGCTGCAAAAGCACAGCAGGAAGCAGCCGCAGCACAGAGTGCACAGGGAAGCAACGCTTCCGTAACAACTTCCGCAGCAGTCAGCGCATCTACCAGTGATACACAGCTTCTGGCTGCAATCATTCAGTGTGAGGCAGGCGGCGAGCCATATGCAGGTCAGCTTGCAGTTGGCGCAGTTGTTATGAACCGTGTGAAGAGCGGATCTTTCCCGAACAGCATTTCCGGTGTTGTATACCAGAGTGGTCAGTTCACTCCGGCATCCAGCGGTAAACTTGCCCGTGTATTAAGCAGCGGAAAAATTTCCTCCAGCTGTTATCAGGCAGCAGCCGAGGCACTTGCAGGTTCCGATAACACAGGCGGAGCAAAATATTTCCATGCAGGAACAAGTGGTTCCGGTACTGTAATCGGATCACAGATTTTCTACTAAGAAAAAGAAAACGCGCGAAAGAGCGCTGATAAGCAAATGAAGATCATATAAAAACAATGGGATCACAGTATGAATCCAACGGAAAGAAACGGATTCAGGCTGTGGTTCCATTTTTGTTTTTATTGTTGTAAAACAGGGTAAAATATAGTATATTGGTGAAAAGCAAGGAAAAGGGGGAGCGACATGTTTTCATTATCGGCGCCTATGATATGGCTGATTCTGCTGGTCATTTTTATTCTGGTCGAGATTGCGACAGTAGGGCTTCTGACAATTTGGTTTGCCGGTGGTGCACTGGCTGCATTTTTTGTCAGTCTGTCTCAGTTGGGAGCGGCTGTGCAGGTCATTGTATTTTTGATTGTGTCGTTAGTATTCGTACTGCTTATCCGGCCGCTGGCTCAGAAAAAATTTAACTCCGGTCATATCCGCACAAATGCCCAGACACTGATCGGTGAGGAAGCGGTGGTGCTTGAACCGATTGACAATCTTCAGTCGAAAGGGCGTGTTATGATTCGTGGACAGGAATGGTCCGCGAGAAGTGTGGATGACAAGGAGAAGTTCGAGAAGGACGAGGTCGTTCAGGTCATGTCGATCAGTGGCGTGAAACTGATGGTCAGACGTCCGCAAGAACAGTAAAAGGAGGGCAATACATTGATTTCATTGATTATTCTGATCGTAGTAGTTATTCTGATTCTGGCTTCCTGCATCAAGATTGTTCCGCAGGCAAACGCATATGTTGTAGAGCGTCTGGGAGCATATCAGGGAACCTGGGAAGTTGGTATCCATTTTAAAATGCCGATTATCGACCGCGTGGCAAAACGTGTGCTGTTAAAAGAGCAGGTTGTTGATTTCGCACCGCAGCCGGTTATCACAAAAGATAATGTTACCATGAGAATTGATACCGTCGTATTTTTCCAGATTACAGATCCAAAGCTGTTTTCTTATGGTGTGGAAAATCCGATCATGGCCATCGAGAATCTGACAGCGACGACACTGAGAAATATCATTGGTGATCTGGAGCTGGATGAGACACTGACATCCAGAGAGACCATCAATACCAAGATGCGTGCTTCCCTGGACGTTGCAACAGATCCCTGGGGTATCAAGGTAAACCGTGTAGAGCTTAAGAATATTATTCCGCCTACTGCGATTCAGGATGCGATGGAGAAACAGATGAAAGCTGAGCGTGAGCGTCGTGAGGCAATCCTTCGTGCAGAGGGTGAGAAGAAATCCACCATTCTGGTAGCAGAAGGTAAGAAAGAATCTGCAATTCTGGATGCGGAGGCTGAGAAACAGGCAGCAATCCTTCGTGCAGAAGCAAAACGTGAAGCAACTGTCAAAGAAGCAGAAGGTCAGGCAGAAGCGATTCTTAAGATCCAGCAGGCAAACGCTGATGGTCTTCGTTTCCTGAAAGAGGCTTCTCCGGATGCGGCAGTACTTCAGATCAAGAGTCTTGAGGCATTTGCGAAAGCAGCAGACGGCAAAGCAACAAAGATCATTATTCCATCAGAGATTCAGGGTATGGCAGGACTTGCCAAATCTCTGGTTGAAGTAGCAGCAGATGTAAAAGAAAAGTAGAAAATGTAACATGGGCTGCCTGTTTGGGGCAGCCCTGTTTATTATTGCAGATTCTGTAACGTGAAAATACAGAATATATAATAAATATTTAGGTAAAGTAAATGCCCAGCGAAGGACGTTGAAAGATAGAATGATAGAGAAGAGGTAAAAAAGATGAACTTAAAAGGAAGAAATTTTTTGAAACTGTTAGATTTTACACCGGAGGAGATTACATATCTGATCGATCTGTCCGCAGAACTGAAAGAGAAAAAGAAAAAAGGCATCCGTCACGATGTATTATCCGGCAAAAATATTGCGCTTATTTTTGAAAAAAACAGTACACGTACCCGCTGCTCTTTCGAAGTAGCTGCTTATGATCTCGGTATGCATGCGACATTCCTTGATCCGTCTGCATCCCAGATTGGTAAAAAAGAAAGCATCGCAGATACTGCCCGTGTACTTGGACGTATGTATGATGGTATCGAGTATCGTGGATTTGAGCAGACCATCGTTGAGGATCTGGCAAAATACGCAGGTGTTCCGGTATGGAACGGTCTGACAAATGAGTTTCATCCGACTCAGATGATCGCAGATATGCTGACAATCAAAGAGCATTTCGGACATTTGAAAGGAATTAAACTTGCATATATGGGAGATGCCCGTTATAATATGGGAAATTCTCTGATGGTTGTATGTGCAAAACTTGGTATGCACTTCACCGCATGCACAAATAAAAAATACTTCCCGAATGAGGAACTGGTTGCTCAGTGCCGTGCTATCGCAGAGGAGACCGGCGCAACAATTACTCTGACAGAAGATGCAATGGCAGGAACCAAAGGTGCAGATGTTATCTATACAGACGTGTGGGTATCTATGGGTGAGCCGGATGATGTATGGGCAAGTCGTATCGAGGAGCTGACACCATATCAGGTAAATACAAAATTAATGGAAAATGCAGGCCCGCAGGTGAAATTTATGCACTGTCTGCCGGCGTTCCATGATTTAAATACAAAGATTGGAAAAGAGATCCATGACAAGTTTGGTCTGGATGCAATGGAAGTGACAGACGAGGTATTTGAAAGCCCGCAGTCTATCGTATTTGATGAGGCTGAGAACCGTATGCATACCATCAAAGCGGTTATGTATGCAACACTTGGCGGAGATGAGAAATAAATACGTACAGTGTTAACTGTATGATAGTATGGAGAAAACTGTGAAAAAGAAAATTCTGGAACTTTTGCAGAACTGCCCGGATTTTATTTCCGGGCAGGAAATCAGTGAAAAATTTGGGGTATCCCGCACTGCAGTATGGAAAGCAATCCGTCAGCTGGAAGCAGAAGGATATGTGATCGAAGCGGTGCGAAACAAAGGGTATCGGTTAAAGGAAGAACCGGATCTGCTGACAAAAGAACAGATTCAGAAGTATCTGGAAACAGACTGGGCCGGAGGGCATCTGGTGGTATTTGATGAGACCGATTCGACTAATAATCAGGCCAAACGACTGGCAGAAGAGGGAGCAGAGCATGGATTGCTGGTGCTCAGTGACTGTCAGACTGCAGGAAAAGGCCGCCGGGGACGTTCCTGGGATTCCAAAGCCGGTGAAGGCATATTTATGACCTTGTTGTTAAAGCCGGATATTCAGCCGGGAAATGCTTCCATGCTGACCCTTGTTATGGCACTTGCCGTCCGGGCAGGCATTGAAGATGTGGTTGGAATTGATACACAGATCAAATGGCCGAATGATATCGTATGTGACGGCAAAAAAGTCTGTGGCATTCTGACAGAAATGAGTGCACAGATCGATTATATCAACTATATTGTAATCGGTGTGGGAATCAATGTTTCCAATGAAGTTTTTCCGGAGGAAGTGGCTTCGACAGCTACCTCCTTGTATCTGCTGACCGGTGTACGTATCAGCAGAGCAAAACTGGCTGCAAAGATCATGGCAGAGTTTGAAAAATACTATGCTCTTTATCTGAAAACGCAGGATTTGTCCGATGTGATGAATGAGTATAACCGCCATCTTGTCAATCGCGGACGCAGTGTGCGTGTGCTTGATCCGCGGCAGGAGTATACCGGTGTTGCACAGGGAATCAATCAGAATGGGGAGCTTCTGGTACAGACAGAAGACGGAACTGTCCATGTTTCCTCCGGTGAAGTATCCGTTCGTGGTGTGTATGGATATGTGTGATGAATGTACCAGCTGTTTGTAAGCGCAGACGGAGTGGACAGAAGAATAGATAACAGGAGAAAATGATTTTTTATGAACCAGGAAGAAGTAGTGCTGTGTGGATCCAGCGCATATACAAAAAAATATTATCTGAATCCGGATTTTCAGAAATTACCGCAGGGAATCCAGGATGAACTGAAACTGATGTGTGTATTGTATACAGAAGATGTAGGCGGTACACTTACCTTGAAATTTGATGAAGACGGAGAGCTGATTTTTGAAACGGCGGCAGATGAGGGTGATTTGCTGTATGATGAGATTGGAAGCGTTCTGAAAGTGAAACAGCTGCAGAACACGAAGCAGGAATTGTTGGAATCACTGGAAATGTATTATAAAGTGACGCATCAGATAAACATGGAAAACTAGTTAGTGGAGGACTGGAGAAATGCTTTTAACCGTAGATATCGGAAATACAAATATCACACTGGGTGTATTTGAAGGAAAAAAACTGCGTACAACATTCCGTATGACAACGATTCAGACACGTACATCAGATGAATATGGTATGGTGATGTGTGAGCTGCTGGAACATAATCAGGTGAAAGTTGGAGAAATTACAGATGTCATCGTTGCATCCGTAGTGCCGAACGTAATGCATTCCCTGACAAGCGCCATCATCAAATATTTTAATACAAAACCAATTATTATCGAGGCAGGCGTAAAAACTGGAATCCGTGTGGCTTCCAAGAACCCGCGTCAGGTAGGCGCAGACCGTATCGTGGATGCGGCAGCAGTTTATGAGTTGTATGGCGGGCCGGCGATCGTGATTGATTATGGTACGGCAACGACCTTTGATCTGGTGGATTCTGACGGTACCTTTACCGCATGTGTGATCGCACCGGGTATCCGTACTTCCGCGCAGGCCATGTGGAGTATGGCTGCAAAACTGCCAGAATTTGAGATTAAAAAACCGAAGAGTATTCTGGCGCAGGATACCATTGCATGTATGCAGGCAGGTTTGGTCTATGGTCAGATCGGACAGACTGAGTACATTGTAAAGCAGATGAAAAAAGAGTTTGGAAAAGGCGATATCAAAGTCGTTGCGACTGGCGGACTTGGCCGGATTATTGAAAAAGAAACCGATGCCATTGATATTTATGACCCGTTGCTGACACTTCAGGGTATGCGCCTGATTTTTGAAAAACAGAAAAAGTAGTTTCGAGAACTCAGACCAGATACTTTGAAAATTTGGAGCAAACGAGATCAGATACAAAGATAAATAAAAGAAAAACGGAAAGAGTACAGTATGGATCAATTGAAAATAGGCAATGTAACCCTGGAAAACAATTTGATACTGGCACCTATGGCAGGAGTAACAGACCTGCCATTTCGTTTGTTATGCCGCAGACAGGGAGCCGGTCTTTTGTGCATGGAGATGGTCAGCGCAAAAGCAATTTATTATAAAAATAAAAATACAGACCTGCTGATGGAGATTCACCCGGAGGAACACCCGGTATCTTTGCAGCTTTTTGGCTCAGATCCGGATATTCTGGCGGAAATGGCGGCAAAGATTGAGGAGCGTCCTTTTGAAATTCTGGATTTTAACATGGGCTGTCCGGTGCCGAAGGTCGTTAATAACCATGAGGGATCCGCACTGATGAAGGACCCGAAGCTGGTGGAAGAAATCCTGACTAAAATGGTGAAAGCGGTGAAAAAACCGGTGACAGTGAAAATCCGCAAAGGCTTTGATGAGGAGCATGTGAATGCTGTGGAAATCGCCAAGATCGCAGAGAGCTGTGGCGTGGCTGCGATAGCGGTGCATGGAAGAACCAGACAGCAGTATTATTCCGGAAAAGCGGACTGGGATATCATTCGCCAGGTGAAAGAGGCTGTTTCTATTCCCGTGATCGGAAACGGAGATATTCTTTGCGCGCAGGATGTGGTCCGGATGAAGGAACAGACCGGCTGTGATGGTTTTATGATCGGTCGTGGAGCTCAGGGAAATCCGTGGATCTTCAAACAGATTCAATATCAGCTGGAGACAGGTGAGGAACTGCCACGTCCGTCAAAACGGGAAGTGGCTGATATGATGCTTTTGCATGCACGCCTGCAGCTTCAGGTGAAAGGTGATTACATTGGTATCCGGGAAATTCGAAAACATGCGGCATGGTATACGGCCGGATACAAAAATTCTTCCAAACTTCGTGGCAAGATCAACGAAGTGGAAAGTTATGCGCAGTTAGGAGAACTGCTGGAGCAGTGGCTGGCAGAAGAAGCATAGGACATCATATTTTGTGTAAGAGAAAGATATTTTATGGAATAAGAGTGAGAGAAGTTATATCAGATTTTTACATGAATTTCATTGCTATAGAGGACGAGTAACAAGAACGCTGGTATTTATTTTTATAAGATTTAAGATATGACTTAAAAGCGAAATGGTTTGGGTTCTGCTTTTTCGTATATTGGATAAAATATAGAAAAGCCTTATTTCAGGCGGGAAAATTGCCTGGAATAGAGGAGTTTATCAATGTGCAGTCTGAATAAAAAGCAGGGACAAAACGGAAGTCAGAATAAACATAGTTTTCGCAGAATGTTACAGAAGTGGCATAAGAAAATCCAAAATATCAGGTTACGATATTCACGAAAAGCGGAGAAACCGCTGGCAGAATCTGAATCTACAGAAGAGTCAATAGACAATCCGTGGATTGATGATACCAGAAAAATTGTAGAGCAGATTTTAAAGCAAAAAGGTCAGACATATCGAACGTTTCGCCCACTGATTATTGATATAGATATACCGGATCAGGTATTTGGAGAAGAGGACGATGTGGATCGAATTCTCAGACAGCTTTATCCGGGACTGAATTTCCTGGAACTCTGCACGGATCGGCCGGAACATTTTGCAGAACGAGCAGAATGGCTGGCGGAGGAATACGGATTACTGACAAGAATTCTTCCACTGAAAGAGATGCGGGAGAGTCAGGCGGGAATGGTGCTTGATCTGCAGCGGCAGGGGGAACTGCATATTCAGAAGTTTGCAAGGGACGTGATCTATGTCCCTTTTTACAAACGCAGATGGCGGGAATGTCAGAAAACAGAGCAGGAGAAATCGCAGGAAGAGCAAGAGATACAGAAAATGACCGCTCTATCAGAAAAAAGGCCGGAAAATACAGAACGGATACAGGGGCAGAATCTTGACATAGAAGTACCGATTGGGTATAATGTAGTGATTGTGAAAGTGGATAAGACTCTTCAAAATTATTGATAAATAAAAACGATCAGGAGGATCAATAAAAATGGATAAGAAAAATCTTTTGACTTACCAGGGATTACAGAAACTGGAAAATGAGTTACAGGACTTAAAGGTAGTTAAGCGTAAAGAAATCGCACAGAAGATCAAAGAAGCCCGTGAGCAGGGTGACTTATCTGAGAACGCAGAGTACGATGCAGCAAAGGACGAGCAGCGCGATATCGAGGCCCGTATCGAAGAAATCGAGAAAATTTTAAGATATGCAGAAGTCGTTGTTGAGGAAGAAGTAGATCTGGATAAGATCAGCGTTGGCTGCCAGGTTCGTATCCTTGACTGTGAGTTCGACGAAGAACTTGAGTATAAAATCGTTGGTTCTACAGAGGCAAACAGCTTAAAAGGAAAAATTTCCAACGAGTCTCCGGTAGGAAAAGCATTACTTGGAGCAAAAGTTGGCGATATTGTAGATGTAGAGACACAGGCCGGCATTTTACAGTATAAAGTACTGGAAATTCAGAGATCAAACTAATAGAAAAGGAGAACAGGAAATGGCTGAACAAAAGAATGGACAGAACGTAGACGTGAACCAGCTTCTGAAGGTTCGTCGTGAGAAACTGCAGGATCTTCAGGCGCGCGGCAAAGATCCGTTTCAGATTACCAAATATGATATGACACATCACAGCATGGAGATCAAAGATAACTTTGATGAGCTGGAAGGAAAAACCGTAAGTATTGCGGGCCGTATGATGTTCAAACGTGTTATGGGAAAAGCTTCTTTCTGCAATATTCAGGATCTGCAGGGCAGCATTCAGTCCTACGTGGCACGCGACAATATCGGAGAAGAGTCCTACGCAGATTTCAAAAAATATGATGTAGGTGATATTCTCGGTATCAAAGGTGAAGTATTCAAGACAAAGACAGGTGAGATCTCTATCCATGCGACAGAGGTAACACTGCTTTCCAAGAGTCTTCAGGTTCTGCCGGAGAAATTCCATGGCCTGACAGACACAGATACACGTTATCGTCAGAGATACGTCGACCTGATCATGAATCCGGAAGTAAAAGATACTTTCATCAAACGTTCCAAAGTAATCAGCAGTATCCGCCGTTTCCTGGATGCGCAGGGATTCATGGAAGTTGAGACACCGATGCTGGTAGCAAACGCAGGCGGTGCAGCAGCAAGACCGTTTGAGACACATTTCAACGCATTAAATGAAGATCTGAAACTCCGTATCTCTCTGGAACTCTATCTGAAACGTCTGATCGTAGGCGGTATGGAGCGTGTATACGAGATCGGCCGTGTATTCCGTAACGAGGGCCTTGATACCCGTCATAACCCGGAGTTCACTCTGATGGAGTTATATCAGGCATACACAGATTACCATGGCATGATGGATCTGACAGAGAGTCTGTACCGTCATGTGGCAAAAGAAGTAACTGGATCTGAAGTGATCACATATGGTGAGCACACAATGGATCTGTCCAAACCGTTTGCACGTATCACTATGATCGATGCGGTAAAACAGTACGCAAATGTAGATTTCAATGAGATTCATTCTACTGAGGAAGCAAAAAAAGTTGCAGACGAGCATCATATCGAATATGAAGATCGTCATCAGAAAGGTGATATCTTAAATCTCTTCTTCGAGGAGTATGTAGAGGAGCACCTGATCCAGCCAACATTCATCATGGATCACCCGGTAGAGATTTCTCCGCTGACAAAGAAAAAACCGGAAGATCCGAATTATGTAGAGCGTTTCGAGTTCTTTATGAACGGATGGGAGATGGCAAATGCCTATTCCGAGCTGAACGACCCGATCGATCAGAGAGAGCGTTTCGAGGCACAGGAGAAAGCTTTCGAAGCTGGTGATGATGAAGCAAACCACACAGATGAAGACTTCCTGAATGCATTAGGCATTGGTATGCCGCCTACAGGTGGTATCGGATTCGGTATCGACCGTATGGTTATGATGATGACAAACAGCCCGGCTATCCGTGATGTATTACTCTTCCCGACGATGAAGAGTTTGGATAAGTAAGGATTCAAAAAAGCCAGTATTTATGCGGGTTTGCGGACTTTCGGAAGTCATGAAACTTACGAATTTAC
>CAVEOS010000084.1:0-10466 GCA_963617435.1 Lachnospiraceae bacterium | reverse complement strand
CAGATCAGCTACCATATCTACATGGCGAACAGATTCCCATCTTTTAAATCTATTATACACAAGCACATCATCATTCAGATCTTCGTCTGTTGCCTGTAAATTTCTTTTTAAAATTTTGTTATATTTTTCAAGATTTGTCATTGTCTTATCCTCATATATTTTATACTATTCTGATTTTGCCTTTATGGCCAGCGTGATCATGCCGGCTGCAGCACGTCCCGCATCTGTTTTCGCCGTCACCCTGCAGTCATACATCCCATTCCCTGCGTCTGATAGGAACTGTGCGCTCAGATACAAGCGTTCCCCCGGATATACCGGATGGTAAAACCGCATCTGGCTTACCTGAAAAAATAAAGGTACTTTTCCTCGATTCTTCTCCGAGAGTAACAACAAAATGTCTGCTGTCTGTGCCATACTTTCCATAATATAGATGCCCGGCAAGATCGGCTGTTCCGGAAAATGTCCCTGAAAGATCTGCCAATCCTTCTGTATGTCCACTTCCGCCTCGATTCGATCCGGTAATTGGAGTTTTGTCACACGGTCTACTAAAAGTAACGGTTCTCTGTGCGGCAAAATTTTCTTGATTTCTTCTTTTTCCATCATCCTGCGTTCCGTCCCAGCGTACAGATAATTGCTTATTTCTTTCTGCATCTTCTCTGCTTACAGATAACTTTTACTTTTTAGCTTCTTTTCTCTGGCGCATGATCTGCCGTGCCTGCGCGATCAGGTCATCGCTGACACCTGTCACCAGCACAACAACCTTCAGTTCCGGAAACGCTTCTTTCAACTCTGTGTTGACCAGATTTTCCAACGTCAGCTCTGCAGAAGGACATCCGCTGCACTGTCCATGCATTCTCACATGAAGCACACCGTCCTCAAGTTTCTCAATCTCGATATCTCCTCCATGCTGAGCCAGGTTCGGGCGCACCTTTTCATCCAAAACCTGTTCCATTTTGCTAATTTCCAATTCTCCCATGGTGGTTCCTCCTCATAACTGATATATTCTTTTACCCTTTATTTCTTATAATATACCTGCATTCGTTTCCACGTAAATAGAAACAAATGCAGGTACGATCATTATCTGCTGACGACCTCATAATTCATGCAGATCCATCAGCGCTATAATATATGTAGCTTTGAAATCAGAACTACTCTTCGATATGTGCGATTGCTTTTGCAAGCTGTTTCTTCATACCAAGGTTACCCTGACGAGCGATCATGATACGCTGAGCCTGCGGAGAACCTGCACCATGCATGGACTCTGTACGATATCCAACGGCTGCTGTACCAAGAGAAAGGTTCTCAATCAGACGAAGGATTCTCAGACGGTTCTCTGTTGTTACATCAGCAACACCTCTTAAATATTTGTCAATGTATTTGCCAAGTTTCTCGTCGCGGAAGTCTTTCTCTGCCGGAGCGGTAACCATCAGGCCGCCTGCGATATCTTCTGCCAGACGAACGATCTCATATGGGAAACGTGTAACGTTCTGTTTACATACGTTTGCAAGAAGCAGGTTGATGATATATGCGCCGGACTCTGTAGCGGTACCCTCTGTGGAGCAGGCAAGACCACAGCAATATAATGTCTCATTTAAATGTGTCATCTCAATAAGTTTATCTTTTACTGCGGAAGCTTTTGCAACACCGTTATACTCAGCTGCAACTGCTGCTGCACCGATGAGGACATCACCAACACCAACTTTACATCCGCCGTATGACTGACGATGGTAACCTGCAAAACGCTCTACCAGCATTCCGGCAAACTCAGATTCGCCATTCATAAAGATACGGTCATTCGGTACAAATACATCTTCGAAAATAACCAGAGCCTCCACACCACCGAATTCAGGATTTCCAACATCCATCTGTGTACCTTCCAGTTTTCTTGTATCACAGGACTGGCGGCCAATGATCATAAAGATACCTTTAGAATCAACCGGTACTGCGAAAGATACTGCATAGTCTTTATCATCCGGTCCCATAGCGATGGTCGGCATAACGATTACTTCGTGGGAGTTACAGATACCTGTCTGATGTGCTTTTGCACCACGTACAACGATACCGTCCGGACGGCGCTCTACTACGTGTAAGTACATATCCGGATCTTCCTGTGCATGAGGAGCTTTGGAACGGTCACCCTTCGGATCTGTCATAGCGCCATCTACGGTTAAATCGTTTGTTGCACAGTAGTTCATGAATTTTTTGAAATTCTCATGATAAGATGTACCGTATTTTTTATCAATTTCATATGTTGTGGAGAAGGTTGCATTGAATGCATCCATACCTACGCAACGCTGGAAGCAGGCTGCGGTTTTCTGACCAAGAAGTCTCTGCATTTTTACTTTGTTTTTCAGGTCTTCTGTGCTCTGATGGATATGTGTGAAACGGTTGATATTCTCGCCTGTAAATGGGGAAGTTACTACCATCAGATCCTGATACTGCGGATCCTGTGCCAGATCGTAAGTCATTCTTACGGAATTTAAGGATGGACGAAGGATTGGGTTGTCCACCGGGTTTTCTACTTTCTCGCCGAACATGTAAATCTCCATGTTCATTTTGCGGATACTTTCGATATACTGTTCACCAGTCATAAGTGCCATTTTGTTTTACCTCCATTTTTGCATTTTAGATTGCGATTTTGCATCACGTTTTTGTTTATGATGCAATTATACATCATTATATGTATTTTTGCAATTATAAGCTTTCACAAAATATCAGACAAATTTAAAACAAGGACCGCCATTTGCGCTCATTTCACTGTACAATGTGCACAAACAACAGTCCTTTTCCGTTTTTTAACCGTTTCTTCCCTTATTTCTTTTTCTCATTTTTCATAAGGCCAAGTTGCTCATATTTTTGTCTTTTCCGTACAAACGTGGAGCTGTCCATGCCAAGGCTGGATGCTGCCTCTCGGATATTTCCATATCTTTGAAACGCATGTTCCAGATATCCGGCTTCAAATTTTGCAACCTCCATCTTCAGATCTGTCTGCTCCGGATATGTATACGTTTCTTTGCACTGTTCCGCTTTTTCCACCTGATCATGCAAAAACAGATCCTGCACGCTGATCACATCCCCAGCGCTGACAATAGCCGCCCGCTGTACCAGATTTCTCAGTTCCTGGATATTACCCGGCCACGGATATTCACTCAGACACTGGTAGCTTTCACGGTCAAAGCGCTTGTTCTGATCAGTCTTGTAATTATACTGATTCAGGAAAAAACCAATCAATGGGATAATATCTTCGCTGCGTTCCCGCAAAGGAAGTACTTCCACGGAAAACAGAGCAAAATGCTGCAAAAGCTGACGATTGATATTGGACATCTGCTCCAACTGTGGAATGGAATACCTGCTTCCAGCGATCATCCGGATATTCAGCTTCTGCAGATACCCTTCTTTCATGACACAGCATCCATCTCTGAGCAGTGCAAGCAGATCCCCCTGAATATCCTCCGGCATATCAGCCAGTTCCTCGATATATAATGTACCGCCATCTGCGCTCTCAAGCAGTCCAATCTGCGGCTCATGTTCTGCATTTCCCGGTGCTCCAAACAAATAAGTCTCCAGGTCTCCCTTTGGCACCGCTGTAAAATCAACACGCAGAAAAGCAGCTTCCGAGCGTTTGGAATGTGCATGGATATATTTTGCCATTCTGCACTTTCCGGAACCTTTTTCTCCCCAGAGCAATACCGGCATATCCACAGGTGCCATCTTGTCTGCAAACTCCACCAGTCTTCTGCTTGTTTCCGCAACCGCTACCAGTTCCACATCCCCGTCCAGTTCCCGACGCATCCGCTCCAGCTCCAGCATATACTGACGGTTCTGCTGCTCCTTACGCTGCAGTTCTTTTCGGATGGAATAAATTTCCGTGATTTCACGCACCAGCGTCACCACCATCACGATATTGGTATGATCCTCTCCTTCAAAAACAGGAGTACTTGTGATGACTGCCCGTTTTCCTGTGCGGAAAATCTGCTCACTGGTCACAGGTTCCCCGCTCTGCAGCACAGAAAGCGTACCACTCATGGAAACTACTCCTGTCTCCACCAGATCTTTCATATTTTTTCCGATCATCTCGGATTTTCTCAGGCCACTGATCAGCTCATAACTGTGATTCAGATATACCGTATTTGCCTCACGGTCCGTAATATAAATACCATCATGAAAGTTATCCAAAACTGCTTCCAGATAATCTTCCACATGAATTTTTTCAGAATTTCTTCCCTGTATACTCATATATTTGCTCCTCACTCATTGCAAAAACGCATCACCCATTCTAATGATACGAAATTTTCTGCATTTTTGCAACAATTTAATCAGAACTTTTGTAAAAAAAATGAACTGCATATTTTACAGTTCATTTTTCTTCACATTTATACTGTTCCATATTTTACCTGACGCACGTTCTGCCGGTCAATATAGCCACAAGCCCGCAGTCCCCGTTCAATGACTCTCGTCCACTCCGGTTCTGTCAGCACACGCACCGAACTATCATCCAGTTCGATTACATGCTCCTCCGGTTTTGTCTCCGTCTCACAAGTCACTTCATATAAATTCACCCGGCTGATGGCTCCGATTTCTTCTAACAGATTCACCATACGGTATACGGTAGCCGTTCCAATTTTGGAATCAAGTTTCGATGCTTTATAATAAATTTCCTTGCAGCTGGTGCAATTGCCACTCAGAATTACATCCAGTAAAACCATTCTCTGTTTTGTGATACGACATCCGTTTTCTTTTAACCGCTCAACGATCCTGTCTTTCTGCATCTGGGTCCGGTAATAGTTTTCCGTCTTTTCTAACTCTGTTGTCTGCATATCAGATTTCCTTTCTCTGTCTTTCCTTAGTATAAAGCAACATGTGTTAGGTGTCAATAATGTTTTTTATTTTTTACTTATTCAAGGTAACTATAACTCACGCAAAAAACTCCCCAAAACCGATACTATTTAAACTACCGGTTTTGAAGAGTTTTTCATTTTTCTTTCTGTGAAAGGATGTACTGGCACCCTTTCTGATTCTTCTATTATTTATACTTTTTATGCTCCAAGCAGCGCACAGTAAAACTCTGCTGCGCAGGAAAAAGTCTCCTGACGGATCGGTGCTATGATCTCCCGTACACTTAAATACTGATCTGTATCTACTTTTACGGTTTCATCCCCGATCTGCTTCAGAATCTCCTGCTTGCTGATGGGATAGGAAATATCTGCCATCCGCTTATGCAGTAAATGTAACATTCCTTTAAACTGTGCCATCGCTGTCACCTCGCTTATAAGCTGTGTAATCTGAAGTATCCAGTCCCTTACCTGCATATAGATGGCTGGAGGCACCTCTGTGTACATAAGAATACATCGGTGCGGAATGAACCGCCTGACTGCGCATCGCATCGATGATGCCCGGATACAGATCCGCCTTGATCATGGACGATGCTCCATTTGCGCCCTCACAGATCACATTTCCATCCGGTCCAAGGATCATGCTGCGTCCAAAGCAGGAAAAATTCTCATTTTCCGCTGTTCCGGAACAGTTGATGGCCACCACATACACTTGATTAAAATAAGCGCCGGATTTATTGGTGATCTCCCAGGCGTTCTGCCACGGATCCATATAGTGGGTCGGACGGATAATCACATTTGCACCCTGCACGGCTGCTTCCCGCCACATTTCCGGATAATCACCGTCCGCACAGATGATAATACCAATTTTTGCACCTTTCGGTCCATCGCATACGGCACAGCTGCGTCCCGGGATGGAACCCTCAAAAGGAATCCACGGATTCATCTTATCATACCGATGAATAATCTCACCTTTGTCATTGATCACGATGGCGGTATTGGTATAATTGTTCTGTTCATCCACCCGAAGCAGGAAATCAAACACTCCATATACTTCCAGTTCCGCACATTTTTCCTGAAACTTTTTGATCTGCGGGCTGTCCAAAGTCAACAGTGCATTTTCCCATCCAAACTGCGGAAATCCCTGAATACACGCTTCCGGTGCCACAAACAGATCAAACCCCGGGAAACCGCCGGAAGCCCGATCCATAAAAGAAAGTAACGTTTCTGTATTGCGATCCACCTCTTCCATATTCATGGCTCCGATTGGTGCATACTGCGCACCCACAACGGTCAGGCATTCCGTCTCAATTTTTCCATTGATTCCAAATACATTTCCTCTGTTCATATTTTTGTACCCCTTTGGTTAATTCCAAACATTCTACCCTTCTTGCCCTTCGAGCAAGAAGCATCTCCCTTGCTCAATGAGCTCATCCTATTTTTCTTTGTCGCAGATTTTACTTCCGATAAAGTAAATAACGCATGCTGCAACGATGGAATTGATAGAACCGATACCAAACGGTACTTTCAGACCAACGATGGCACCTGCCACAACAGCGATGATCGCATACCATTTTACGGTTTTCATATTTGTTGTATCATTTTCCTGATAACGTTTCTGATGCATGAAATAATCAGTGATTACCACACCGCCAACCGGAGGGATCGCATATCCCATAAAAGTCAGCCAGGAAGTGAAGTTATAGTATAACCATACAGAAGCTACGATTCCAATGATACCGCTGACTAATACCATTTTCTTTTTGGAGCATCCTGTGATATTGGAAAGTCCAAGTCCGCAGGAATATAATCCGTTATCGGCTGTAGTCCAGATATTTAAACCAAGTACGATGATGGCCGGAATTGCTAATCCCTGTGCGATCATAATATAGAAGATATCTGCCTGTCCTGTTACGGAACCACCTACTGCACCGAATACAAACATCAGAGAGTTTCCTACAAAGAACGCGATTACCGTTGCGATAACTGCGATTTTTCTTGTTTTTGCAAAACGTGTATAGTTCGGGGTTGTTGTACCACCACTAACGAAAGAACCTACCACCAGTGTGATGGCTGTGGCGAGTGTAATCGAATTCTGTGGTTCTGCTGCGAACAGGCCACCAAGTCCGCCCATGGAAGATACGCCAAGTCCTACAGAAATACATCCAAGGATTCCGACTGCCGGAACTGCGATCCAGCTTACGATCTCCAGAGATTTAATACCAAAATAAGCAGAAGCTGTCATAAGACCACCAGACAGAATAACAAGAACTACTACCGGAATACCAGTCAACTCTGCAACCGGAATGGAAAACATTGCGATACCTACGCCAAACCATCCCATCTGTGTAAACGTGATAATTGCGGAACAAAGCCAGGAACCTTTCTTTCCGAAGGCATGTCTCGCCATCAGATCCAAGGTAAGTCCTGTCTTGCATCCCATGTACCCAAGAATTCCGGTATATACGCCAAGGATCGCATTACCGATGAGCAAAGCCCATATAAATTTTGTCATGTTCAGGCCGATACCAAGCTGACCGCCGACACTCATGCTGGCGGAGAAAAAGGTAAAGCCCATCATGATCATAAACATTGACAGAAAACCTTTTCTTGCGCTGTCAGGTACCGCCTGAAGCTCGTAATCCTGCTGTTTCTCATTTGTCTGGTTGTTTTCCATAACATCCTCCTGCTCTTTTTTCTCTCTATTTTTTCTCGCAAAAAAAGTGCCAGAAGTAGCTTAATCCAAATACTCTGGCACCTTTGCCGCTCTAAAATATAGCACGGCGGTTATACTATGTCAAGGAAATATCAATCCCTGATGTTATTCTCTTTTCTAATATTATATATAAGGGAAATAACTACTTATGTTGTCTCGCAAAATAGTCTTTTACCAACTTCACCACCGTACCCGATAACAGGAATAACGCGATCAGGTTCGGGATTGCCATCAGACCGTTGAATGTCTCTGCAATGCTCCAGAGCATACCAAGATCCATGGTTGCGCCAACGATAGCCACCAGTGCGTAAACGACCATAAACGGTTTTACCCATTTTTCAGAAGACAGGTATTCCATGCAGCGTGATCCGTACAGTCCCCATCCAATAATGGTAGAAAATGCGAAGCAACAAAGCGCAATCGCGGTAAAAATAGATACCCAGTTACCGTATGTAGCTGTAAATCCGGAAATGGTCAGCTCTGCACCTGCGTCAGAACCATATCCAACCGGAATACCGCTACACAGGATAACCATAGCAGTCAGCGTACAGATCAAGATTGTATCGGTAAATACTTCAAAAATACCGAACATCCCCTGTTTTACCGGTTCTCCGGTATCCGCACATGCATGAGCGATGGAACCGGTACCAAGTCCTGCCTCGTTGGAAAAAATACCACGTGACACCCCCTTTTTCATACTTAAGAAAAAGCTTCCTACGATACCACCAGTCACAGAAGCCGGATGGAACGCACCTTCAATAATAGAATGAAATACTCCCGGTACACGATCGATATTTAAAATAATAACGCCGAAAGCAAGTACGATATATAACAATGCCATAAATGGGATTAGGCGCTCAGAAACACGACCGATACGTTTTACACCACCAAGCAAGATCATGGCAACTAAAATAGCAACGATAATACCGATCACCAGATTGACAATTTTTGTAGAACTTTCCGGAATAATATTGAAATTCAATAAGGCGGAATCAATGGCTGTTGTGATCGTATTTACCTGTGTGGCATTACCAGTTCCGAATACGGTCAATACGCCAAACAGGGCAAATAAAACCGCAAGCCAGTGCCAGTGTTTTTTCAGTCCGTTCTTAATATAATACATCGGGCCGCCAACCCAGTCTCCCACTGCATTTTTCTCACGAAAATGTACCGCAAGGGTTACCTCGGAAAATTTGGTACACATACCAAGCAGGGCGGAAATCCACATCCAGAATACCGCACCTGGTCCACCGATGGCGATTGCTCCTGCTACACCGGCGATATTTCCGGTTCCGACGGTTCCCGCCAGCGCCGTACAGACTGCCTGGAACGGAGTCATGGCTCCTTCGGAAGCATCATTTTTATCAAAAATTTTTCCAATGGTCTGTTTCATTGCATATGGAAATTTACGAATCTGTAAGAATTTTGTCCGCACACTGAGCAGAAGACCCACTCCGATAATGCAGATCATAGCAGGAACACCCCAGATGAAATTGTTCACCACGGAGTTCACCGATTTGATAATTTCTAACATTTTTTCAACCTCTCAACTCATTTGTATTCTGTCTGTGTCCAGACAGACTTACAAAGTATAGCATACTTTTTTTACAATGTACAGATTTCAATACAAAAGAGAACTGTATACAATGGATTTCTTATGTATTTTTATGTACTTTTGTGAAAGAAAATGATTCCATTTTGTCTCCGCGGCTAACAATCGCCTGCAAAGAAAAAATGGAATCATTTTCTAATCTACACAATGGGATAATAAAAACAAACAAATCAACATGCCAATATGATCTTTCTTTTTCAATGTATTTTGTTTACCACCCCTCAATGCAATCAGCACACTTACCGCAGCACAGGTAGCAGCCAGTGATTGCATTATTGTTTTATTTCCACTCCTGAAGGGTTTCATCAATGATGGCGAAATGTTCTTTTAAGGCCAGAATACCATCCTCCCGGTCATGTTCACGCAACGCTCTGACGATCCGGTAATGGCAGGCATTTAACGCTTCTTTTCCGGAATCTTTTCGAATGATCTCCCGGCGCAGATCTTTGACAAATTCATCAATAACGCTGGAACATGCTTCCAGAATATCCAGAATCAGGACATTTCCTGATGCCCTCGCCAAAGTGTAATGAATCTTTTTATCCAATTCATTGTTCACACTGGCATCCGTACTTTTGTCCAGTTTATTGACACACTCCTCCATCAGCCTGATTTCTTCCTCGGAGGCATGATCCAACGCCAGGGTAAATGCCAGACGTTCCAGTGAATAACGAATCTGGCTGAGCTGTATATAATCAATCTGATCCATGGCAAACATCATGCCCATGGTTTCCTCCAGACTACTCTGGAAATCACATGTAATATAATTACCGGATCCCTGCTGGGAAGAAATAACACCGGTCATATCCATAAAACGAATAGCTTCCCGGACAGAATTACGGCTGACACCCAGTTCTTCCGCAATCTCCCGTTCCGGCGGAAGTTTCTCTCCCGGTTTTAAATCTCCCGCTATAATTTTTTTCTTAAAATAGTCTACGACTATCCCATAGGTTTTCTGACTCTTTGCCACTGTTCCTTTGTTCCTTCCTATAATGTCAAGCCCTAAATCATTGATTTTTCAGGCTTTTCTCTAAATATTTACCTCTAAAACCAGAGCTAAAGGTGTATGTCAGTCATGGTATCTTGTACTGAATAGTTAAATAAGGGTGCACTTTATAAAGCATCCTCTCGTTTTGCTTTATAAAGGCTATAATCCTCTGTTAACTATGGTGGTGAACCTTCCGTGTCTAAAGGGATCGTGTCCCAACTTCCTTCGTCCCACCTGTCCATACACCGAGTGCCTGCTAAGCTTTCAAACAGGGTCATGCCCTACGGAGTAAACTACCGCAAGCTACAGCTCTTGTTT
>CAVEOS010000083.1:0-10515 GCA_963617435.1 Lachnospiraceae bacterium | reverse complement strand
TTGTTAGAAAAGTATATATAATCTTGTGTTTTTCGTCAAGCATCCATTCATAAAGATTCTATGAAAAAGTTACAATCATAACAAATTTAATTAAAATGATAATTTGAGTTGATTTTTTAATGGAACTGTGGTATAAGTAATACAAGAGTTATCCGTGCAAGCGGACAGATTAATCACATATTGCGGCAGATTCATCAGAAAGGTTTCAGGGTTCTGATGAGGTTCTTAAAGCATCGTACAAATTCTGTACATTACCAGATGCTTCTGCAGCAAAGGGATTTTCCCACTGATCGATCAAAGGTCTTATGACTAATGTCAGAGACTGATTCTTAAGTTTTTCCAAGATTTTGTGCAGAGAAGAAATTTGAAAATTCAGGCGTGTTTCTAGCTAGTATGTCTGATTTGGCGGAAGCTATGTGTTTTCAGAATAAACTGTCTGCGCCGGGGGACTCTTTCCATGTGGAAGAAAAAATGTTTTTGTTAGTATATGTGAATTTCGCAGAACTGACAAAGAGGAGAAGGGAGGAATGATGGCTGCAGTTGAATCGGAAGAAACTATCGGGGTAAAAGTAACACAACAAAAATAATACGGAGGTAAAAAGAAAGATAAAGACGAATAGTGTCCCGACAGCTTCGGAAGAGGAAAACTGCAGCGAAAGAAAAACAAAAATCAAATATTGAATACGTGTCAGAAAAGACACAGGATACATATCACAGCATTTATTCAGAATGCTCACCTTTCGTTTGAGTCTGAACGTTCTGAAAAACAAGTTATTGGCGGATTGTATATCACGAACTTACTTCCGCACTGGTCAGAGAAGAGGTATTTACATGCAGCAAAATTATTATGCACCATCCGGACAGACTCTTCTGATCGAACTCCAAAATTATGAAAAACAGGGGATTTCAATCTGGCTGGAAGGACTTCCAAGTAATTCAGCGGAGGTATCAGAAGCCATGTGTGTCCGGGAAGACAATAATTATATGAGGGATTATGTATTCCAGCAGGGTGCATTATCCGAGCTCAGATTTGACAAAATAACAAAGAAATAACATTGGCAGGGGATTCTCAAATACCAGAAAAAAGAAATCTTACCTGCAAAAAAGGGCGGGGCTAGGTTGCATCGCCCTTTTTTTTCATGTATACTGAGGACAATGAAACGTATATCAGATGAGAGATGATCTCATCTTTACATGCAGCAAAAATATATCGACAGAAGAACAAAGGAGGCTTACGATGGCTTCAGGAAAGCAGGGAAGAGGGCAGCACAGACGAAGAAAGCAGAGAGCCATTCTGGTAGCAGCAGTGGTGGCACTGATCGTGATCATTGCACTGATCGCAGGTTTGACGGCCTTTTTGAAAAAATATTCATCTTCAAAGGAGCAGGCAGATTATACAACCTATTATAATCTGAGCCAGGAGGATGAAATGTTTGTCGTATTTGACAATGAGCAGATGGAGCAGAAAGGCATTGTGCAGGACGATGAGGTGTACGTGGACTATCAGATCGTACACAAATATCTGAACAAGCGTTTTTACTGGGACAGCACCGAGCAGGTTCTGCGCTATGTGACACCGGATGGACTGATCAATACGACGGTGGACACCGCATCCTACACCCTTGGCAAAAATACCCAGACGGCAGATCATATCATTGCGATCCTGCGGGACGGTGAGATGTATCTGTCCATGAGTTTTGTGAAAGAATATACAGATATTCATTATGAATATTATACCGATCCAAACCGTGTAGTGATCTCAGACCAGTGGGATGATGTGACTTATCAGAGTATTAAGAAAAAGACAGAGATCCGGGAAAAGGGTGGCATAAAGAGTCCGATTCTGGCGAATGTGAAAAAAGGAGATCTCGTTACCGTGCTGGATACAGCCGGATCCTGGAGTAAAGTATGCAGCCAGGACGGATTTGTCGGCTATGTGAAGACAAGCACCATTGGCGGAGATCAGGATGTACTGTATGACCATAACTTTACAGAACCTGTATTTTCCCATATCACGAAGGATAAAACCATCAATATGGCATGGCATCAGGTGACAAACCAGTCTGCAAACGCAAGTGTGGCGGATGTACTTGGCAAGACAAAAGGCGTCAATGTCATTTCTCCGACCTGGTTTTACCTGAATGACAATCAGGGCGGCATTGAATCATTGTGCAACCAGGCATATGTTACCTATTGTCATCAGCAGGGCGTGGAAGTCTGGGGACTGGTAAGCAATCTGGAAAACCAGGATGTGGATGATACCAGTGTGTTCAGCGTGACTTCCAGCAGGGATAATCTGGTAAATAATCTGGTGGCAGAGGCCATCAAATACGATCTGGATGGAATCAATCTGGATTTTGAACTGCTTCCGGCAGAGGCAGCGGACGGTTATCTGGAGTTTATCCGTGAGCTGTCCATCAAGTGTGAAAATAACGATCTGGTGCTGTCTGTGGACAATTATGTGCCGGCATCTTACAATTCCTACTATGACCGCGCGGAGCAGGCTGTATTTGCGGATTACGTGGTTGTCATGGCATACGATGAGCATTATAACGGATCTGAAGAAGGTTCTGTGGCATCCATCGGATATGTAAAGCAGGGTATTGCCGATACACTGGAGGAAGTACCGGCAGAGCAGGTGATCCTTGGCATTCCGTTCTATACGAGAGTCTGGGAGCTGACACCGGTGGATGAATCCAATCCAAGCGATGATGAGGCTGCAAATGAGCGGGGATACACCATCAGCAGCGAAGCGGTGGGTATGAGTGAAGTGGAAGCCCGGGTGGCAGCCAACGGAGTCAATCTGGAATGGCTGGAGGACTGCGGACAGTATTACGCAGAGTATCAGCTGGATGGAAAGACCTACAAGATCTGGGTGGAAGATCAGAAATCCATCTCTGAGAAACTTGATGTTATGAAGGACAATCATTTGGCTGGAGCATCTTTCTGGAAGCTCGGATATGAGAAAAATACGATTTGGGATACCATCGTGGAATATATGAATTAGTAAAAGTATGCATGCTGTATTCTGTGAACTGAGATTTACAGAATAGGCCGTTATTAAAAAAAGTAGTTGTAATATAGTAATAAGTGCCCGAATACATTGTAAGTGAGATTACATGTGTTCGGGTATTTTTTGTGAAAAAAAGAATCGGCGTTACAGCATTATTAGTTTGTCTTGTAGTTGCTGTCATACGAGTGCCGCGGGCAGCGCAGCATGATGTGATGAACCGAAGTGTGCAGAAAGCGCAGTACTGTATTTGTATAGACAGTGGACACGGCGGAAATGATCCGGGCAAGATCGGGGTCGCCGGGACAAAAGAAAAAGAAGTGAATCTGGCCATCGCCTTAAAACTGAAAAAGAGTCTGGAAAAACAGAATATCCGGGTGGTCATGACGCGAACCGATGATCGAAATCTGGCAGATGCAAATGTGTCAAATGAGAAAACATCGGATATGAAAAATCGTGTGGCAAAGATGGATTCCGAGCAGCCGGATGCGGTGGTCAGCATCCATCAGAACAGCTATACCGACAGTTCCGCAAAAGGTGCGCAGGTATTTTATTATTCGGAATCA
Source organism: Lachnospiraceae bacterium (assembly GCA_963617435.1). Lineage (GTDB taxonomy): Bacteria > Bacillota > Clostridia > Lachnospirales > Lachnospiraceae > Eubacterium_I. The sequence goes on along the minus strand of CAVEOS010000083.1, from coordinate 6,939 downwards.
AAAGAAGGAAAAACGCTTGCAGAAATATTGCAAAAGAGCCTGATCAAAAATGCAGACCCGGAAAATCATCGGATGGCAAAAGCCAACACGAGTTATTATATTCTGAAAAACACGGTGGCGCCGACGGTAATGGTGGAATGCGGATTTTTATCAAATCCGGAAGAGGAAAGCCGGCTGATAAGCGCGGCGTACCAAGACAAATTAGTGGATGCGTTACAGACGGGAATTTGTGAGTATTTGAAGAAATGATATATTGGCTAAGTTTTAATATTATGAGGACGAAATCAAAGAATCCTTCTGCAACCGCTAGTCGTGCGTTACCCTCGTTATGCTTCGGTTTTATCGCGCTCACTTCCAACTCCTATAAAAGCTGGTCGTTTCCCGTTTCGCGCAAAACTCGCAAAACTCAGTCACTTACTAAATCGCTTGTCGCAGAAGGATTCATTGATTTCGTCATTTCATTTATGAAACCAGAAACTCAATTATTCAAAACTTAAACAGAAAAATCGGAGAAATTTATCTCGTTGAGCGATTAAGCGAACGACTGAGTTTTACAAGGTTTTGCGCGAGTGGGAGGCGACCAGCTTTTATAGGAGCTGAGAACGAGCGCGATGAAACCGCCGTGAAACGAGGGTAGTGAACGTCTAGCGAGCGAGATAAATTTCTCCGATTTTTTCTTAAATTATTAAAATTTAGCCAATATTATAAACAAGACCTAATAATCCCAGGTGTGTTTTTCATACGCATTAATGATCTGCGTATTATTGTACTGTATGGTGCGCTTCAGAGAAGCACTATACTGCAGATGCATATGTCCATGCACCATATATTTTGGCTGATACTTGTCCAGCAGTTTCACGAACGTCTCATACCCCTGATGCGCATGATCATCGCCATCCCCGAGCCCCTGAGCCGGTGCATGGGTCAACAGAATATCAAATCCATGATAAAAGATCAGCTGGTGTTTGATATGTAAGATCCGGCGTTTCATCTCTTTTTCCGTGTACATATATTTGCCGGGCTTGTATGGCATGCATCCGCCTAAGCCTAAAATACGGATGCCTTCGTGTACATATATTTTATCATCGATACAGATGCAGCCCTCTGGCGGTGTCCGGTCGTATTTCTCGTCATGGTTGCCGTGGACATAAAGCAGCGGCAGATTCGTACAGCTGACGAGAAAAGACAGATACTGCGGATTCAGATCCCCGCAGGAGAGGATTAGATCGGTATTGGTGATTTTGTTGTTGTTGTAATGGTCCCACAATGCAGTTGATTCTGTATCGGAGATTGCCATAATTCTCATAATACAGGTTCCTCCTTGCGAATTCCTTCCTGCCGCACAACGTTCTGTGCGTCTTCCCGAAGCTCATCTGCCGTCGGAATGCGTCCGATGATGTTATCCGCCAGCCAGTCAATGGAAATGATTTCCCGTGGATTTAAGCTATGGGAGACATCTTTGGATACAAGTCCCTGCTGGGAATGTAAAATTCCGTCAAAAGGATTAAAGTCATAATTGCGGATCGCATTGCTCAACGTATCCAGCAGATGCTTGGTCTCATCCGGAATGGCGGAGGACCAGACAACGTCAATGACATCGGAGGACATTCCCCACCAGTAGTGCAGTGCTTTGTTTGTATCTGATTTTTCTTCGGTATTCCAGATGCCGTTCTGGACATTTCGGATGATGCGCTCATAATATTTGCCCCAGTTCCATGCAGGAAATGCAAGGTTTACAGGTGTTTCCCCATTGACCCGGAACAGACCGAACTGACGGGTGATCTTACGGGGAATGATCATATCCTGATGGGAAATATAAGTCGCACCGACGGAATACAGCTTTGCGGTAAGATCGACATTCTCGTTTTCTTTCAGGGTGGACCATTCCAGATAAATTTTTGCTTTCGGGTTCACCATTTTGACACCGAGGGCAAAGGCATTGATGTTTGCCGTCATGCCGTAGATCGGATAATCTGCAATGTATCCGATTTTGTTTGTATCTGTCATAATGCCGGCCAGTACACCGATTAGGAATTTTGCCTCATACATGCGTCCGTAGTAGGTGCGGATGTATTTGTGGGAGGCGTTCAGGGAGCAGTTCAAAATTTTCACTTCCGGATGGTCAACTGCTGCACGCAGGCTGGCGCTCAAAAATTCCGGAGAAGTGGTAAAGATCATTTCATATCCGTCAGCGATGGCCTGTTTAATGGCGGCAATCGCATTGTCCGTTCCGGAAATATCATCATAGGCTTTGGTCTGTACAGTGCCGTGAAAGGCATCTTTCAGATATAGCCGGCCAAGTTCATGCGCATAGGTCCAGCTGGATGTCTCCGGCGTCTTTCGGTTGATAAATGCAATGCGGGTGATCGGTTCTTCCTCGGAAGGACTCAAAAGCTTGGTCAGAATATTTTTCTTCTGTTCCGGGGACGGGTCAAATTTTACCGCAGGTTTTTCCTGAGCATTTTTCAGCTCAAATTCCGCCCACATTTTTTTCAGATTTTCCTTGATCTCGGAAGGCGTCTCGTCTTTTAACTGGTTGTAGTCAAACAGATCCAGATAGATCAGCATGGCATCACCGACCGTCATATGCAGACGGTCTCCGCCGAGTTCCTTAAAGGCATCCGCAAAACGGTTGTAGCAGGAACGGAAGATGATGCGGTCGTCCATGCTCCAGCGCTCGTAGCGGCGGTGCCCCAGATGGTAGGCGAGATGCAGGTAAGAGCCCTCTTTGCTGAAAAACAGATAATTAATGTTTGTAGCATTGTAAAAATCAAGAAATTCGTAGTAAAGACGGCTTTCTTTTGTGTCTTCCCTGGCCGGGATGATACGGGTAACATAGCCTGGTACGCTGATGGCGTCAAAATATTTCAGGACGCTGACACGTTTGTTCCCTTCCTGCACATAATAATGATTCATGTATTCGTAGGCAACGATCGGGTCACGGATTCCTTCCCTGAGATGTGCGTCGCACAAAGCAGCCCATTTTGCGGCAAACTCAGTATTTTCGCCGAGAACAGGCATAAAATTAGGCGCAAAAGAAGATGTGCGCCCAATTGTTTTTGTGCCGACGATCAGTTCCGTTGGAATATCTACCAGTCCAAGCGGAACCTCTCCACTGATGTCTGCATGCTCCAGAATGGCATCCAGAGCAGGCATTTCGGTGGGAAGTTTCTGTGCAGCCCGTGTCTGTAATTCTTTTTTGCCTGCCCGCTGGGCGGCACGATAATGTTCCATCGACATCAAAGATCACTCCTTATCGTTTCGGTGATGTTACGGAAAAATGAAAAACGGTTTTTGATTTAAAGCTATCGCCGGCTTTCAAAATAACGGATGGAAAGTTCGGATGGCTGGTTGCATTTGGAAAATGCTGTGTCTCCAGGCATGCGCTTCCGTAAGCCGGGTAAGAGATACCGTTTTTGCCATGCTTTGCCGGTGACTGGGCTGGTACATAAAGCTGTACGCCAGGCTGGTCGGTAAAGCAGGTCAGACGGATGCCGGATTCTTCTGCATATAAGGTTGCAGCTTCCTTCAGGCCGGTTCCGTTTAATACAAAGTTATGGTCATAGGTTTTGGAATATTTCAGCTGCGGATGCTCCGCAAAAATATCCTGTCCAATCGGCTTTGGTGTACGGAAGTCAAACGGGGTACCTTCTACGTCAGAGATCACACCTGTGGTCAGATCGTTCTCGTCTGTCTCGGTGTACTGGTCTGCGTTGATCATCAGAATGTGCTCCAGTACAGAACCGGAAGCCTCTCCGTTCAGGTTGAAATAGGAATGGTTTGTTGTGTTGAATACCGTATCCTGGTCGCTGGAAGCTTCATAAGTAATGGAAAGTTCATTGTCCTCACTCCAGCAGTAAGTTACGCTCATGGTCAGTGTACCCGGATAACCTTCTTCACCATCCGGGGAAATCCTTGTGAAACGAACGGAATTTCCAACCTGCTGAGAATCCCAGTTGTAATAGTGGAATCCGCGGATACCGCCGTGCAGGTGGTTCGGACCATTGTTGATGGCCAGGTGATATGTTTTGTCACTCAATGTAAATGTACCTTTTTCAATACGGTTTGCATGTCGGCCGACAACGGCACCGAAACTTGCCTGATCTTTTTCATATTCAGCAAGGGTGTCATAGCCAAGGCACACGTCCCGTAATTCACCGTTTTTGTCCGGTACACAGATGTTTACAATACGGCAGCCGAAGCTTGTAACAGTGATGTAAGCACCGGATGTATTTTCCATGCGGTACAGAAAAGCCTCTTCGCCATCTGTAGTGATTCCAAAAGAACTTTTTGTAATATTCATTTCCAAACCCTCATTCTTTCTTCATAAATATAGTATAGTATACTCGCAGGTGACAGGTGCTGACAAGTAAAATCTTTTGTGGTATACTGTTTTGCATGAATACAAATAATATGAATGAAGAAAAAACAATGATTACACAGGTAAAAAAAGTGGATGCTATGCATCCGGATATGAGTATTATACGGGAAGCAGCCGAAATTATCCGCCAGGGCGGACTGGTTGGATTCCCAACGGAAACTGTTTATGGACTGGGAGCAGACGCGTTACTGCCGGAAGGGGCGAAACGGATTTATGCAGCAAAAGGGCGTCCGTCTGACAATCCACTGATCGTGCACATTGCCGATTTTGAGGCACTGGATAAAATTACTGCGGAGATTCCGCCGCAGGCAAAGGCACTGGCAGATGCATTCTGGCCGGGACCGTTAACGATGATCTTCCGCAAGAGCGATGCAGTTCCTTATGAGACAACCGGCGGACTGGATACCGTGGCTGTCCGTATGCCGTCTCATCCGACGGCGATGGCGCTGATCCGGGAGAGCTGCGGCTATATCGCGGCACCGAGTGCCAATACTTCAGGCAGACCAAGCCCGACTCTTGCCGAGCATGTTTATGAGGATCTGAAGGGCAAGATCCCGATGATCATAGACGGCGGCGCTGTGGGAATCGGCATTGAATCTACCATTATTGATCTGAGCGAGGAGGTTCCGATGATTCTGCGCCCGGGTTATATCACAAAAGATATGCTTTCAGAAGTGATCGGAGAAGTGCGGGATGATCCTGGGTTTACCAGTGCAGATCCAAACATACACCCGAAAGCACCGGGCATGAAATACAGACATTATGCGCCAAAGGCAAATCTGACTATTGTATCCGGTGAGGCAGATGCTGTTGTACAGCGGATCAATGAACTGACACAGGTGCATCATCTTAAGGGTGAAAAAGTCGGTATTATCTGCACAGATGAGACACGTTCCCGTTATTTTGGAGATGTGATCGAAAGCACCGGAAGCCGTCAGGATGAGGACAGTATTGCGCAGCACCTGTATGCGATCCTGCGTGACTTTGATGAGCGGGATGTGGACGTGATCTTTTCTGAGAGTTTTGCCACACCACGGATCGGTCATGCAATCATGAACCGTCTGCTGAAGGCAGCAGGACATCAGGTGATCGAGGTCTGATGGGATTTCAATAAGCTGTGTAGCAGCTATCTTATTAAATTGGCAGTACAAGTAAGCGTACGAGTATTTGCTGAGGTAAGTAACGAGGTGAAAATTTGGAAAATATAGAGAAGATAATCTTTGTGGGGAAACGTGCGATCTGCCGGGAGCCCATGGCCGCGGCCATTCTGCAGCGGGAAAAATTGAATTTTCCGGTGGAGATTCTGGCGCGGGGCTTTGTGGTGCTTTTTCCGGAACCGCTGAACCAGAAGGCGGAAGCGGTTATGATCAGCAACGGCATTACGCTGGAAAATTATACCTCCAGCCAGCTGGAATCAACGGATTTTTGGGAAACAACGCTGATTCTGACCTTTGATCAGGCATCAAAGGAAAAGGTGCTGGAGATGGAAGGCGCACAGAATGTGGAAGTGCTGACAGATCTGACCGGAGATGAGCTGGAAATTTTGGATCCGTATGGGGCAGAACTGGTAACTTACGGGATCTGTTATGAGACATTGTCAAATTCGATACATAAACTGGCGGAAATATTAAATGAAGAATATAGCTAAAGATTAGTATAATGCTAATAGAGAAAAGAGAGTGTAATGGGAGAAAATGATTTTACCATTGTAATTTTAATTGGTTTATGCATTGCAACTATTGGCATAATTATATTTCTGATAGATCTAAAAAAGAAAAGTATAAACCGAAAGTAATTGAGACGAGCAAAAGATATTCGGATATAATGCGGTTAAATGAGGAATATGATTTTAATAATGTTTCATCTAAAGTAGTATATTCTAAAGTGTTGACTTCAAAACAAATGTTTGATCGATTTAATCTGGATGATTTTTTTCAACAGATGGTTGCATCAAATATGAGTGAACTCAAACGTAAAGAAGCGTGTTTGTTGGAAAATGCTACTTTAAAAAAATCATATGATTATGAATTGCAAAAAATACATGCTTATGCGGATGAGAAATATGTAAAAGAGCTGAAATTATCGTGGAAAAAATATCATGAAATAGAACTTGAATTATGTGATTCTATTGAGAAAAATCCAACTCAAGATATAGAAATTATTTGCTATAAATCATATACTAGTCCGAAAGGACAAAATTCATACAAGGAAAGTAAACGATTCTATTCATATGAATTAGAAAAAGTATTTAAGAAGGCAGTTGAAAATAAGAAATTCCAGGAAAGTAAGGAATATCAGCGAAAAGCAATGTCAGATTCCTTGAGGTATGATATTTTAAAAAGAGATGGTTTTCGATGTGTGTTATGTGGACGGTCAGCTGCTGATGGGGCAAAATTACATGTGGATCACATTAAGCCAATAGCAAAAGGTGGAAAGACAGTAAAGTCAAATCTCCGCACGTTGTGTGAACATTGCAATTGGGGGAAGTCTGATAAATATGATTCAGATGGAGTAAATTAAAGCTTTTAGTGGCTTTAAGTATAATACATATTGAAACG
>CAVEOS010000082.1:0-11314 GCA_963617435.1 Lachnospiraceae bacterium | reverse complement strand
ACCAGCTTTTATGAGAGTTGGGAACGAGCGCGATAAAACCGAAGCAAAACGAGGGCAGTGAACGGTTAGCGGTCGTAGAAGAAGTCTCCGATTTCGTATTACTTCGACAACCTAAATTCAATCCAAAATCTGCTTTCCAGTCACGTCTAAATGATAATTTTCCTGATAAATCAATTCTGAAATCGGCACGAACTGAAATCCCTTTTCTTCCAGCTGCGTCAGCAGCGTATCCAGCGCATCCGCCGTATATTTTGCCCCATTATGGCACAAAATGATGGCTCCTCCGGTCAGCTGCTTATTGTCGCAGACCCGGGTAATAATATCATCCACACCGTAATCCTTCCAGTCGAGGCTGTCGATGGACCATTGGATCGGATAATATCCACAGGACAGCACACCCGTGATGACCTCATTATCATAATCCCCGTAAGGCGGCCGGAAAAGAAACATATCATACCCGGTCAACGCTTTCACTTTTTCATGCACAGCCATGATCTCATCCCGGATTTCGGTATCGGACAGCTGGCTCATATTTTTATGATTCTGACTGTGATTCCCGAGGTCGTGTCCGCCTTCGTGAATTGCCTTCACATCATCAGGGTAAGAATCTACCCATCCACCCGTCATGAAAAATGTTGCATGAACATTATGTTTGGCAAGAATTTCCAGAATTCGCGTCGTATCATCATTGCCCCAGGCGGCATCAAACGAAATCGCAATCTTGGGTTCTTCGGTATCCACACAGTAAATCGGAAGCTCTTTTCCATTTACGGTATTGCTGACGGAAATCACTCCGGTTGTCATCTGAAAATAAATGGTTATGGCAAGGATGCTGCAGACTACCACCGGCAGCAGAAGGGAGAAGCGTTTTTCTTTTTTCATGGATGCTCCTTCGGACATGAGATTACTAATATATATGAAAGCAGGCAGTTTCTTATGTGAAAAAATGCAGGTGAAATGTCCGGGAAAAAATATAGTAAGAAGTATGTAAAAAATAACAATAATAGTTGACTTTCTGTTTAATAATAGTATAATCGAAATCGTGCAAAAAGTTTAGTAACAGTCAACATTTTGTTAAGCATTCAGAACCAGATAGATGGATTTGGAAATATAAATGAGCTCTGAATGTTGATAGCAGTTGACAGTACTTTATAGAAATGGAAGCGAGAAACATGGAACCGAATTATGTGAATTACAGAATCGGAGAAAAAATCAAAGATCTGAGAAATCAGAATGGTCTGACACAGCAGGAACTGGCAGACCGGTCAGAATTGACAAAAGGATATATTTCCCAGTTAGAGCGTGGTCAGGTGGCACCATCAGTGGTGACTTTGCTTGATCTCATAGAGTGCCTGGGAACGACACCGTCTGAATTTTTCAAGGAGACGGAAGAAGAACATGTGGTGTATTCGGAAGGCGCATTTTTTGAAAAAATCGACGAAGCTGGAAACAGTATCCAGTGGATCGTGCCGAATGCACAGCAGTATCAGATGGAGCCGCTGCTTGTGGTGGTTCAGCCAAAGGAGAAATTGCAGGAGGATAAGCCTCATGAGGGTGAGGAGTTCGGATATGTGATCTCCGGAAGAATCCGGCTGCACCTTGGTGACAAGACATATACCGTGAAATCCGGAGAAAGTTTTTATTTCTGTGCGAACAGAAAACATTATATTGAAAATACCGGCAGCCGCCCGGCAAAATTTGTCTGGGTGAGTACGCCGCCAACCTTCTAAATAAAGTAAGGATCCTGTCTTCGATGTGTGAAAAGTGAGCAGCGAAGGGAACTTATCTTGCGTGGGTGAAATATGAAAAATAATGAACATGAGGAGAAATGGGATGGAACAGCCAATTTTAAATTTACAGCATCTGACGAAATCTTTTGACGGAAAAAAGATTCTGGATAATCTGAGTATTGATATCGGACGAAATGAATTTGTGACACTGCTGGGGCCTTCCGGCTGTGGTAAGACAACGACACTGCGTATCATCGGCGGATTTGCCAAACCGGATGAGGGAAAAGTTATTTTTGAAGGACAGGATATCACGAATCTGTCTCCGGACAAACGTCACATCAATACCGTATTTCAGAAATATTCTTTATTTTCCCATATGAGCGTTGGAGAGAATATTGCATTCGGACTGAAATTAAAGAAAAAAAGCAAATCTTATATTCAGGATAAGATCAAATATGCACTGAAACTGGTGGATCTGGAAGGATTTGAGGATCGTCATCCGATGTCTCTCTCCGGCGGACAGCAGCAGCGTATCGCCATTGCCCGTGCCATTGTAAATGAGCCGGAAGTGTTGCTTTTAGATGAGCCGCTGGGTGCACTGGATCTGAAACTGCGTCAGGATATGCAGCAGGAGCTGATCAAAATTAAAAACGAGCTGGGTATCACCTTTATTTTTGTTACGCATGATCAGGAAGAAGCACTGACCATGTCTGACCGTATCATTGTTATGAACCAGGGACTGATCCAGCAGGTTGGAACACCGGTAGATATTTACAATGAGCCGCAGAATGCCTTTGTAGCAGACTTTATCGGCGAGAGCAATATCATAGACGGCGTGATGCCGAAGGATTGTCTGGTGGAGATTCTTGGATGTCCGTTCCCATGCGTGGATACCGGATTTGCTCCGAATGAAAACGTTGATGTGGTCATCCGACCGGAGGATATGGAATTTGTAGAGCCGGGCGAGGGTATGATGGACGGCGTTGTGACATCCATTTTGTTTAAAGGTGTTCACTATGAGATGAAGGTGCAGGCCAAAGGTTTTGAGTGGTTAGCGCACAGTACCGTTGCTTACCACCCGGGCACAGAAATCGGTCTGTATGTAAAACCGGAGAATATTCAGATCATGCACAAACCGGTGTCTTCCGCACAGGAGGTTATCAAAAAGGATGAATAAAAGAAGTTTACTGGCTACGCCGTATATTATCTGGATCATCGGATTTACGGTGTTGCCGATTTTGATGATCGTATTTTATGCGCTGGGGGATGGAAACGGCGGATTTACGTTGGTGAACATTCTGGCGATCTTCCAGCCGGTGCATTTGAAATCTTTATTGCTGGCACTTTGGCTTGCACTGCTTTGCACCGCCATCTGTCTGGTGCTTGCGTATCCGCTGGCCGTAATGCTGCGGAAATTGAACATCGGAAAACAGGGAATGATGGCGATCATCGTAATCCTGCCGATGTGGGTAAATTTTGTACTGCGTATCATGGCATGGCAGCTGCTGTTATCCAGAAACGGTGTGATCAATGCGCTACTTGGCGCACTTGGACTTCCGGGACAGCATCTCGCCAATTCCAATGTGGCCATCGTGATCGGTATGGTGTATGATTATCTGCCATTTATGATCCTGCCTGTATACAATGCGGTTTCCGAGCTGAACGAAGATATCCTTGAGGCAGCCAGAGACCTTGGCGCACCGCCAAAAGCAGTATTGACAAAAATTATGATTCCGCTGACCATGCAGGGAATCATCAGTGGAATTACCATGGTATTTGTTCCGTCACTGACCACCTTTGCCATTCCGGATATTCTGGGCGGCGGCAAGATCATGCTGATCGGAAATATCATTGAACAGGAATTTTCAACGAGTATGAACTGGAATCTTGGATCAGGATTGTCCATTGCGCTGATGATCTTTGTGTTGATCAGTATGATGTTTACGGCTAAAACAGACGGAGGAAAGGAGAGCAGCGTATGGTAAAGCGATTTTTTATGAAATTTTATCTGGTGCTGATCATTGCGTTTCTGTATATTCCGATCGCAGTGCTGGTGGTTCTCTCCTTTAATGCATCCAGATCCCGTGTTGTCTGGGGAGGATTTACACTGGAGTGGTATCAGAGTCTGCTGCACAACAGTGATGTAATGGCGGCGTTGCAGAACACACTGACCATTGGTTTTGCATCCGCGGCGATCGCAACCGGAATCGGACTGCTGGCAGCCATCGGTATTGATGCAATGAAAAAAAGAAGCTATACGCTGACCCTTGGCGTGGGAAATATTCCGATGCTGAATGCGGATATTGTAACGGGTATCGCGCTGATGCTGTGGTTTTCCAGATTTACGAATTTAGGTTACGCAAGTATTTTGCTGGCGCATATCACATTTAATATCCCATATGTTATTTTGAGTATTTTACCGAAATTGCAGCAGTTGGATATGAGTGTATATGAAGCTGCCCGGGATCTCGGCGCAAACAGTATAACGGCTTTTGTGCGTGTCATTCTGCCAATGATCTTCCCGTCTGTGATGAGTGGATTTTTCATGGCGCTGACCATGTCCATGGATGATTTCGTTGTTACGTATTTCACAAAAGGAGCCGGAATCAACACCTTATCCACCATGATCTACGGTGAGTTAAAACGTGGTATCAAACCGGAAATGTATGCACTTTCCACATTGATTTTTGTGGTAGTACTTGTAGTCTTGCTGCTGGTAAATTATGTTCCGAGAATCCAACAGAACAGATTAAAAAAGCAGCAGTACGATAAACGGCGAATGGGAAAGGTGACAGTATGATAAATAGAAGTTGGAAACGCCGGGTGGCCATGGCGCTGTGTGTGGCCATGACCGGAATTTTGGTCGGCTGCGGTGCCACCGGAGAGGAAGAATCTTCTGTGGATATGTCCGAGGCTGGCGGAAAAGATACTATCGTGGTATTAAATTATGGTGAATATATTGATACTTCCATATTAAAACAGTTTCAGAAAGAGACCGGAATCAAAGTGCTTTACGAGGAAGCGACGACACCGGAGGAAATGTATTCCAAATATATGGCAAGTACGATTCCTTATGATCTGGTCTGTTCTTCCGATTATATGGTAGAGCGTTTTATCGAAGAGGGGCAGACGGAAGAAATCGATTACAGTAAAATGCAGTATATCGATAATATTGGTGATCTGTATTGGGAAATGACCAAATCTTATGATCCAGAACTCAAATACAGTGTTCCGTATTTCTGGGGAACCGTAGGAATCCTGTATAACACAAATATGGTGGATGAGGAGATAACAAGCTGGGATAGTCTGTTTAACGGAAAATATGCCGGAGAGATCATTATGCAGAACAGTATCCGTGATGCGTATATGTGTGCATTGAAATACAAAGGATACTCCCTAAATACGACAGATCATAAGGAGCTGGATATTGCACAGAAGCTGCTGATCGAGCAGAAACTGGATGTGGAAGCATATTTCGTAGATGAAGTCCGCGAGGAGATGGTAGCCGGAAATGCGGCACTGGCTGTCTGCTATTCCGGAGAGGCATATTTAGCCCACGATTATGATGAAGAGCTGGAATATGTCGTTCCGGAGGAAGGCTCCAACGTATGGTTTGATTCCTGGACGATGATGAAAAAAGGAGAAAACCATGAAGGCGCGCTGAAGTTCCTGGATTTTCTCTGCAGAGAAGATATCGCTATGAAAAACTTTGAGGAAATCTATTATCCGACACCGAATACCGCGGTATACGATCAGCTGGATGAGGAAACAAAATCAGATCCGCTGATCTTCCCGAGTGAGGAGACGCTGGAAAAATGCGAGGTATACAAGGCTCTGGATGCGGATACCACAGCATATTACAGTCAGCTCTGGAAAGAGTTAAAGACAAGCTGACGCTTGTAAGGCAGGATACTGACAGGTATCCTGTTTTTTCTCTTGTGGAAATATCCGGATTGGGGTATAATAGGAACGCTTATGGAATGAAGAAACGATTCAGAAAAAATTATCAGTTTGTGTGATTCAAAATCATGTGTAGATTTTACAAGCATATGAAGTAAAACTGAAAAAGTTGGTATTTGAATCGAAATAAATATACAGAAAGAGGTAGAGTTATGGCTAAAGTCAGAACAAGATTTGCACCGAGCCCGACAGGCCGTATGCACGTTGGTAATCTGCGTACCGCTTTGTACACATATCTGATCGCAAAGCATGAGGGCGGAGATTTTGTATTAAGAATAGAAGATACTGACCAGGAGCGCTTCGTAGAGGAAGCACTGGGAATCATTTACCGCACACTGGAAAAAACAGGTCTGATCCACGATGAAGGACCGGACAAAGATGGCGGCTATGGCCCCTACATCCAGAGTGAGCGCTGCAAGAGCGGTCTTTATCTGGAATATGCAAAAAAACTGATTGAAAAAGGCGAGGCATATTACTGCTTCTGTGACAAAGAGCGTCTGGATTCTTTAAAACAGAACATCAACGGCAAAGAGATCAGTGTGTATGACAAACATTGTCTGCACCTTTCCAAAGAAGAAATCGAGGCAAATCTGGCAGAAGGAAAACCATACGTTATCCGTGCCAATGTACCGAATGAAGGCGAGACAACCTTTCATGATGAGATTTACGGAGATATCACACAGCCGAATGCTGAGCTGGATGACATGATCCTGATCAAATCCGACGGATATCCGACTTACAACTTTGCAAACGTTGTAGATGATCATCTGATGAACATTACACACGTAGTCCGTGGTAATGAGTATCTGTCTTCTGCACCGAAATATACAAGACTGTATCATGCCTTCGGATGGGAAGAGCCGAAATACATTCACTGCCCGCTGATCACAAACGAAGAGCATCAGAAACTGAGCAAACGTAGCGGACATTCTTCTTACGAAGACCTGATCGAGCAGGGATTTTTATCAGAGGCAGTTGTAAACTTTGTTGCACTGCTTGGATGGAGCCCGGTAGACAACCGTGAGATTTTCTCCTTAGAGGAGTTGGTGAAAGAATTTGATTATCACCACATCAGCAAATCTCCGGCTGTTTTTGATATGGTAAAACTGAAATGGATGAACGGCATGTACATCAAAGCAATGGATTTTGACGCATTCTACGAGATGGCAGAGCCGTACATCAAAGAAGTGGTACATCGTGACTGTGATTACAAGAAGATCGCCCAGATGGTAAAAACACGTATCGAGATCTTCCCGGATATCAAAGAGCACATCGATTTCTTCGAGGCAGTTCCGGAGTACGATGTAGCAATGTATACACATAAAAAGATGAAAACAAATGCAGAGACATCTCTGGCTGTTTTAAAAGATGTGTTACCGTTACTGGAAGCACAGGAAGATTACAGCAACGATGCCCTGTATGCAATGCTCAGCGGTTATGTAAAAGAAAACGGATACAAGAACGGTTATGTAATGTGGCCGATCCGTACTGCACTTTCCGGAAAACAGATGACACCGGGTGGAGCAACTGAGCTGATGGAGGTACTTGGAAAAGAAGAGTCCATCGCACGTATCAAAGCTGCTATCGAAAAACTGACAGCAGAAGCATAAGAAAATGATAACTATTCAGAGCCAAGCAGATTGGCAGAAAAATATGAATCATGCTTGCATGAATGAATATTTTCCTGTAAATCTATTTGGCGAGAAGCCAACATGAGCAAAAGATCTTCTTGAACTAAGTTCAAGAAGTATCGCTCGCGATGCGAGCTTTTTTGCGAATGGGCTCTGAATAGTTTAAAAGTAAATATATATATCAGATCTGACATCAGGGGAGGGGTAAGAGTACCTGATCACGACGGAACTCTTTCCCTCTCTTTTTGTGTGTAAAAACTTCTGCTTTGGGGAATAGGTGTGCAGAAAAATGCACATACAAAATATAATGAGCACAAACGAGCCAACATGCTGGTATGATTGACGAATGGCGGAATTATTGAGTGATGAAATCACGATATAGTATTGATATTTGAAAAGCATTTTTTGTCAATTGTGCAAAGTGCTATTTTTACATTTTGAAATTTTTTGAATTAAATGGAAAAAACCGCGAAAAAAGGCAGTATTCTGAGTAATTTTTTAAAGTCAATACGTTAACTGAAATTTGTGGATATTGATAGAAAATCACTAGATATAGGATTTGTAATTGAAAAACAACACTAGATATTGTACAATGGTCAAGAACGGTTCTCAAGAGAAGAAGACAGGGCTTCGAAAGGGATTAACAGAATCGTTATATATAGAAATTCAACTGTTCGGAGAGATTAAAAGGGTTGGATGTTGAATAGGATAGCTCTGAACAGCGGATGAACAAATAATAAAAGTAAGAGAAAATAGTTGTAAGAAAGGGAGAGTGGAATGAAGATTATTAAACGTAGCGGCTCAGAATCGCAGTTTGATCTGGATAAGATTATTTCCGCAGTGATCAGGGCGAATGACAGTGTGGCAGAGACTGAGCGGATGAGCAAAGAGCAGATCGCAGTCATCGGAGCAAATATGCGCACGATCTGCGAGGGTATGAACCGAGCATTGAGTGTAGAGGAGATTCAGGATCTGGTGGAAAATCAGATTATGAACCAGAGAGCCTTTTCTGTAGCGCGTAACTATATCACCTACCGATATAAGAGAGCACTGGTGCGTAAGTCCAACTCAACAGATGAGCAGATCTTAAGCCTGCTTGAGTTTGACAACGAGGAAGTAAAACAGGAAAACTCCAACAAAAATCCGGCAGTCAACAGCGTACAGCGTGACTACATGGCCGGTGAGGTAAGTAAGGATATCACAAAACGTTTCCTTCTGCCGGCAGATATCGTAGATGCACATGAAAAAGGTCTGATCCATTTCCATGATGCAGATTATTTCGCACAGCATATGCACAACTGTTGTCTGGTAAATCTGGAAGATATGCTGGAGAACGGAACCGTGATCAGCGAGACAATGATCGAAAAACCACACAGCTTTTCCACTGCATGTAACGTAGCCACACAGGCGGTTGCACAGATTGCAAGTTCCCAGTATGGCGGACAGAGTATTTCATTGTCCCATCTGGTACCGTTTGTACAGGTAAGCCGTGAAAAATACCGGAAAGAAGTAGCTTACGAATTCGAGCAGAGCGGTATCGAGGCAGATGAAGAGACCATCAATAAAGTAGCAGAACTTCGTGTACAGAAAGAAGTAAAACAGGGCGTTCAGATGATCCAGTATCAGGTAATCACACTGATGACCACAAACGGTCAGGCTCCGTTTATCACAATTTTTATGTATTTGAACGAAGTTCCGGAAGGACGTACCAGAGATGATCTGGCTATGGTTATCGAGGAAGTGTTAAAACAGCGTATTCAGGGTATCAAGAATGAGAAAGGTGTCTATATCACACCGGCCTTCCCGAAACTGATCTACGTTCTGGAAGAGGACAACATTCATGAGGACAGCAAGTACTGGTATCTGACAAAACTTGCTGCAGAGTGCACAGCAAAAAGAATGGTGCCGGATTACATTTCTGAGAAGATCATGTTTGAAAATAAAGTAGACAAAAATGGTGAAGGACACTGTTATCCATGTATGGGATGCCGTTCTTTCCTGACACCATATGTAGATCCGGAAACAAACCAGCCGAAATATTACGGACGTTTCAATCAGGGCGTTGTAACTGTCAACCTGGTAGACGTAGCCTGCTCTTCCGGCGGAAACATGGAAAAATTCTGGAAGATTTTTGATGAGCGTCTGGAGCTTTGCCACCGTGCACTGCTTTGCCGTCATGAGCGTCTGGAAGGAACTCCTTCTGATGTAGCTCCGATTTTGTGGCAGCATGGCGCACTGGCAAGACTGAAAAAGGGTGAGACTATCGATGAACTGCTTCACGGCGGATATTCCACAATCTCACTTGGATACGCAGGTCTGTGCGAGTGTGTTCGTTATATGACGGGCAAATCCCACACAGATCCAAGCGCAACACCGTTTGCACTGGAAGTAATGCAGCATATGAACGATGTCTGCAACGAGTGGAAAGCAGAGCACAACGTAGACTTCAGTCTGTATGGTACACCGCTTGAGTCCACCACTTACAAATTTGCAAAATGCCTGCAAAAACGTTTTGGACTGATCCCGGGTGTAACAGACAAGAACTACATTACAAACAGCTATCATGTACACGTAACAGAGAACATCGACGCTTTCGAAAAACTGAAATTCGAAGCGCAGTTCCAGAAGCTGTCTCCGGGCGGCGCGATCAGCTACGTGGAAGTACCGAATATGCAGCAGAATCTGGATGCGGTACTTGCAGTAATGCAGTACATTTATGATAATATCATGTACGCAGAGCTGAATACAAAGAGCGATTTCTGCCAGGTGTGTGGTTACACCGGTGAAATCCAGATCGTAGAGGAAGACGGAAAACTGATCTGGGAGTGCCCGAACTGCGGAAATCATGATCAGGATAAGATGAATGTGGCACGTCGTACCTGCGGTTATATCGGAACACAGTTCTGGAACCAGGGAAGAACTCAGGAGATTAAAGAGAGAGTGCTTCATCTGTAAAGTGGCATAAATAGTTACAGTATTGCAGAAAAGCGAACAATTTAAAGCCATACTTGAACATCTTCCGACAGAGATTCCGAAACACATGGATGATACAGATTAATCCTTTTTAGAGGATCTGGTTCCATGGTCAGAAAGGTTGCCGTATAGTATTCGAAATCCAAAGGGAGAAGATCAATTAAGTGAAGCCGCAAAAGCGGCTTTTGGCTGGTTCAGTACTTGCTATGGTGCGTTTACAGAATAAAAAAGAGGAATTGTTCATCAATGATAACAAATCAAGAACAATCCCCTTTATTAAGTGTGCCTATATTCTATTTTCCTTCGCTACTAAGTATGATTCTAATATTTTTTCTTTTTAAAATAACAGAAAGAAAAAATATTTACACATATTACAGAAATTAAAAGTACAATTTCAGCCAGATGATACGTTGGTGCACAATCTATAAAATTCTGTAACTCATTATTT
Organism: Lachnospiraceae bacterium; assembly: GCA_963617435.1. GTDB lineage: Bacteria > Bacillota > Clostridia > Lachnospirales > Lachnospiraceae > Eubacterium_I. Next base: position 572 of record CAVEOS010000082.1, on the reverse strand, counting down.
AGGGCCCAATGCCGCATGTCTATCATTGGTAAATATAACGCAATGGAACATAAAAGAAAGCTAAAAACTGAAAACATCGTATGTTTTGCGCGAACAGAATTCTTTTTTGCCAGTATGGGGATAAAAGGAAGTATGATTGAAATTATCCCCAAAATCAATGCAGTTATTTGTAACATAAAACCACCTCCTAATTGCATGTTATCAACAATACAAAAAGCTTTTTAACTATAGTTAACCCTCCTTTTATAATGTCTGAATCAAAATGATTGATAGGCACATGTTTAGTATATCAGGGGGTAGATTATAAAGCAATGAAAATTATCGGTGCTGTAACTATACATACTTACAATGGGTTACTGTTCACACTTTGTGGCTTTATTTTGATTTGATACCTAAATTTTACCACAAATAGGGCCCCTCTTTTAAATTCACTTAATAGATGAAAAGCAATATGCAGTTGAAATACAGTAGTAATGCGGCTTGTCACAATTTTTTGACTAAGTCGTGAATAATTCAGATTCAATTAAAATACAGTAATTATATGGCTTTCAGCCAGTTCACACGGCACAGCC
>CAVEOS010000081.1:0-11485 GCA_963617435.1 Lachnospiraceae bacterium | reverse complement strand
GTCCAAACCGATCGACCTTGCAATTCACGCAGGCGATACTGACATGGCTGAGATCATGGAAGCATTAAAACCTTATCTTGTATAATCTGATACAGATAACCATGAAAATACTTATTTTCAAAACCAGATACCGGGAAAAATCAAGATGATTTTTTCCCGGTTTTTTATTTTTCCAAACCTCACTATACGAATCGTTCTTTTTCAGTTCTTATTCAACAGTCAGATTTTCTACTCTTCGCAGACAGTGATCGTCTCTGTTGTCTCAATGGCTGTCTGCATCAGCTCATCAATCTTCTCATTCAGATGCTGCTCGGAACGCTCAATGATCTTCAGGTTCGGTTTTGTCACCGGATGTTTTGCAACAAAGATCGTGCAGCAGTCCTCAAAGGGCTGAATGGATGTCTCATAAGTATCAATTTTTTCAGAAAACGCAATAATATCGTTTTTATCAAAACCGATCAGCGGACGGTATACCGGCATGTTGCATACTGCATTGGTCGCTGCCAGTGACTGCATGGTCTGGCTTGCCACCTGACCGATACTCTCACCGGTGATCAGTCCAAGGCATCCGGACTCATTTGCAAAATGCTCTGCAATCTTCATCATATAACGACGCATGATGATGGTCAGCTGATCATGCGGGCATTTATCGTAAATATAAAGCTGAATATCGGTAAAGTTTACAATATTTAATTTGATCGGACCGCTGTAACGGGATACGATTCTTGCCAGATCAATGACTTTCTGTTTTGCACGCTCACTTGTATAAGGCGGTGCATGGAAATAAGTAGCCTCAATGGTAACACCACGTTTTGCGATCATATAACCTGCTACCGGACTGTCGATACCACCGGACAGAAGCAGCATTGCTTTTCCGGCTGTTCCAACCGGCATACCGCCCGGTCCCGGAATGATCATGGAATAAATATTTACCTGAGAACGAATTTCCACGTTCAGCATAATATCCGGGTGATGTACGTCAACTTTCATCTCCGGATAAGTGTCCAGAATGATCTCGCCAAGATCTGCATTGATCTCCTGAGAGTTTTTCGGGAAGTTTTTCCGTGCTCTTCTGGAAACGACTTTGAAAGTCTTATTCTTGTCCGGATATACATCATCCAGATATTTCAATACGTCTTTTGACAGCTGGTCAAAACCGTTCTCTTCGACTCTGACTAACGGGCAGATGCCTACGATACCGAACACTCTTGTCAGGGCAAGAACTGCCTCATCGTAATCATAATCGCCTTCTGCATCTACATAAATTCTTCCCTGCTCTCTGGAAACGGAAAAAGTTCCGTCCACCGGCTGCAGAGCATGTCCGATCTGTTTCATTAACGCTTCTTCAAATACATAACGGTTTTTTCCCTTAATGCCGATCTCGCCGTATTTGATCAAAAATGACTGAAACAACATAAATTTGTTTCTCCTCTCTCTAATGTCTTCTATATCTACGCAGCATCGGAAGTAACTCTTCCAGAACACTGTAAGTATAATCCAATTCTTCTTTTGTCGTCTCCGGGCAGAAACTGAACCGCAGTGTGGATTCCTGATGCGCGTGATTCAGTCCGATATTCAGCAATGTGCTGGACAGGGATGGATGATTGGAAGAACATGCACTTCCCGCTGACACATAAATGTTGCGGTCCTCCAGTGAATGAAGTAATACTTCGGAACGCACACCCACAAAACTTGCGCTGACAATCTGCGGTGCACTGTCACGGTCTGTTTTTCCGTTGATAGTCACGTCCTCAAGCTGCTGCAGCTTCTCTGCAAAATATGCTTTCAACTCATACAAATGCTCCACATTCTCCTCCAGATGGTCATATGCCTCTGTCGCTGCCACACCGAGACCTGCAATTCCCGGCACATTAATGGTTCCGGAACGCATGCCTTTCTGCTGATTTCCACCAAAAGAAATCGGACGGATTTTTGTCTTGTCCTTGATATATAAAAATCCAATGCCTTTTGGTCCGTGAATTTTATGTCCGCTGACAGAAAGCAGATCGATATGCATCCGTTTCGGAATGATCTGGAACTTTCCGTAAGCCTGAATCGCATCCACATGGAACACCGTAGCCGTATTGTGCTCTTTGATGATTTTTCCTGCTGCTTCCACCGGTTCTAATGCACCGATCTCATTATTTACCATCATCATGGATACAAGGATCGTATCCTCCCGCAGTTCTTTCTGTAACTGCTCCAGTGAAATCTGACCATTTGCATTTACCGGCAGATATGTGATCTCAAATCCCTCTTCTTCCAGAAAACGCATGGTATTTTTTACAGATGCATGCTCTACGCTGGTGGTAATGATATGTTTGCCCGCACGCTGATTGGCCAGTGCAGTACCGATGATCGCCAGATTGTTGGACTCCGTTCCACCGGAAGTGAATACAATTTCTTTTTCCTGACAACGCAAGGTTTTTGCGATAGCTGTGGTTGCTTCTTTAACATATTTTTCCGCTTCCACACCTTTCATATGCATAGAAGACGGATTTCCAAAGTTCACCGTCAGTGCTTCCACCATTTTATTTTTTGCCGCCTCCGAACATCTCGTGGTGGCTGAATTATCCAGATATGCTTCCATTGTCAGCATTCTCCCTCCGTTTTTTCTTCCAGTTCCAGCATCAGCATGGACATGGTGCAGATTGCTGCCGTATCCGTGCGCAAAATTCGTTTTCCAAGTGAAAGCACTTCTGCATCCTGCCGCAAAAGTTCGATCTCTTCCTCAGAAAAACCGCCCTCCGGACCGATAAACACACTGATAGACTGTCCCGGTTTCACCTTTTTTAACGCTTCTCTGGTTGCTTCCATACCACGCTCATTTTCGTAAGGCACCAGGATCATACCCTGCTGTTTTGCATACGCTACCGCTTCTTTGAAACTCATTACCGTATGCACTTCCGGGATTTTACTGCGTTTGGACTGTTTTGCCGCACTCTCACTGATGGCCTGCCAGCGTTTTACCTTATTGCCAGCCTTTTTTGCATCCAGTTTCACGACACAATATTTCATCGCCACCGGAATGATCTCATGCACGCCAAGTTCCACCGATTTCTGAATGATATATTCCATGCGGTCGCCCTTCGGCAGTCCCTGAAACAGATAAATCTGTGACGGGAGTTCCGTATCCGGCGCATCCTCATCCAGAATATCTGCCTGCACGAATTCATCCGTCAATTCCGCGATCTCACAAAACATATCTCTGGAACTGCTGCTGACACGGATTTTCTCCCCGGGACGCATACGCAGCACGTTTTTGATATGATTCACGTCACTTCCGGTGATGGTCACGTATTCTTTGCCAATCTGGCTGTCATCCACAAAAAACTGATACATGCTTATTTCCTCGCTGTGATGCTGACCCATTCACCCTGATGTGTCACTTCCAGAACGGTCATGCCGGCTTTCTCAATGGCTTCTCTTACTTCGTACTCTTTGAAATCAATGATTCCGGAAGTAATGAATACACCGTCTTTTTTCAGACGTGCCGGAATCACCGGTGCCATCGGAATGATAACGTCCGCCAAAATATTTGCAACAACCACGTCATATTTCTCTGTGCCGACTTTTTCCTGAAGTTCTGTATCATCGATCAGGTTTCCTACATAAAAGTCACCCTGTTCTCTGCTCAGATGATTTACCTCGAAATTCTCATAAGTAGAAGTAATGCAATCCTCATCAATATCCGTACCGGTCAGATGCCCTGCACCCAGTTTCAGGCTGACGATAGAAAGGATTCCGCTTCCGCATCCCACATCCAGCACTTCATCTCCGGCTTTCATATATTTACGAAGCTGGTGGATGCAAAGCTGTGTGGTCTCATGTTTACCTGTTCCAAAGGAAATACCAGGATCGATCTCGATCAGAATTTTGTCCTGATCTGCCTGATCTAACTCTTCCCAGGTCGGTTTGATCAGAATGTCATCAATGGTAAAAGAATGGAAAAACTCTTTCCAGTTGTTCATCCAGTCGATATCCTCTGTCTCACTGCTTGTGATCTTGCCGCTTCCGATATTTACATAACTGCGCATTTCTTCCAGTGCTTCTGCCACTTCTTTTAACTTCTCGCTGTGATCCTCACCGGATTCCAGATAAAAGCTGACATAACCGATGCCCTGATCTGGCGGAAGTTCCGGCAGAATATCAATAAACATTTTGGAAGTATCGGATTCGGATAACGGTACATTATCCTCGATCTCGATGCCTTCAATGCCAAGATCTGCCAGCGTACTGCTGATGTAATCTTCCGCTTCCGTGGTAGTTTCAATCGTATATTTATCCCATTTCATCGTACATATTCCTCCATTTATTATTTCATATTAAGTACACATGAGATTTCGTATATCATTCTGTTCAGCGTAAATTCCTACATTTTTCACAAAATGCTATATATTCTCATAGTTCCGAACATGCTGATTAGTCCTGAAATCCCGGGATTTTTATTGCAAATCTCGCGAAAACAGAACTCATCAATGCATACATAGTTTTATATTACCCTATAAACCTGCCATTCGACAAGAGTTTTTTTATATTATCCTCTGCGGAAGCGATCCAGCATCATGAAAATCTCTTCTTTTCGCGGATACGCATAACCACAGGGAAGGGATCCATCCACAAAAGCTGCCATTCCTTTTTTCTCCAGCAGACTGTAGATTTCCGCAACCAACGCCTGCATTTCCATAGAAACCGCACCTTTTTTCACGATATATTTCAATATCGCTGCCAGAGCCGACGTCTGCTCCGTATCGATCAGCTGCTCTACATACCGCAGATCTACCATGTTATGATCAATAGAAAAACCATCGGTTCCTATTACTTTTGTCTTGATCCGCTCTTCCCGACCGCCTCTTCCATGTCGCTTTGCCTTTCGTTCCATCACAAACATACGCTTTTTCGTTGGAAGTGCAAATGCTTCCGTATTGCTCTTAAAGTCCACGGAAGGATATTCCGGCAGCAATTCCTGAACCTTCGCTTTCACATCTTTCGGACGATATGCATCCATCTGAATAATGGTATCTGCCACATGGAAAAAGGCCCCGCTGCTGCCCGCAACCAGAATCGTAGAAATTCCTGCTTTTTCATACAGGTCCCGCACTCTGGCAATAAACGGCGTGATCGGCTCCTGCTCTCCGCTGACCACACGCTGCATAAAGGCGTCCCGCACAAGGAAGTTCGTTGCAGAAGTGTCCTCATCAATCAGAAAACAGCTTGTGTCCGCTTCGATTCCCTCCATAACACCTGCCGCCTGTGAGGTACTTCCACTGGCATCCTCCGTGGAAAAACAATGGGTATCTTTTCCATTCGGCAGATCATGGATAAACAGGGACAGATCCAGACTTGATACCGCCCGTCCATCCTCTGCACGCAGCTTCAGTGCATTAGCTCTGGTAATGACATACTCTCTGCCATCACCTTTCACATGATTGTATACCCCCTGCTCTAAAGCCTGCAACAATGTGGACTTCCCATGATAACCACCACCAATGATCAGTGTCACGCCTTCCGGGATTCCCATCCCGCAAATACTGTCACCAAAAGGCAGATCAATGGTAAGTTCCATACTCTTTGGAGATTCAAATGCCACCGCATCCTTTAACGGCTGGCTGGACACACCGCTCTTTCGCGGCAGAATACTTCCGTTTGCGCAAAAAGCCACCAATTTTCGTTCTTCTAATACTTCACGGATCTTCTGCTGATTTTCCGTCAGTTCATAAACTTCCTGCACTTGTTTTTTATCCCACGCCTGATAATACAGACACTTTTTCACGATCTGCGGCAGAAAATCCAGTAAAATTTTCTCCAGTTCCTGCGCGTTGATGGTTCGTCCATTTGCCGGAAAACCAACTTCAAATCGCACGATCAGTGATTTACCGTCAAGTTCCACTGCTGTCCGGCGCATAACTTCCGGCCCCGGTCTGCTGGTAGAAATCAGTCCGCTCTTTCCAGAACCTTTTGCTTTGAAACTATACTGACCCAAAGCACCTGAAAACTTGCGCAAGATCAAATCTTCTAATGCGGTTTTCGTATGTCTTTTTTCAAAATATTTTTCCGGAAATCCTGCTTTTGTCAGCGGGAGTTCCACATGCAGGGAAGACAGTGCCGCAAAGGGATCGCCCTGTACATGGTCAATAGACAGCACAAAGTCACCGAAGGTATAACTTCCCCTCAGTGACTTGTATGCCGGATAACTTTTTCGATGAATTGATTCTAATTTACTTTTTAAATCTGTTTTATTATACATCCGTAATCCTATATTAATCTTCTTTTTTATTAAAGAAACCTCTTTTTTTGTGATGTTTCTCCTGTTTTACGCCCTCTTTTGCGCCAGTATTTAAGGTATCACCAGCTAATTCATCAAAGGCTCTCAACGCATCTTTTGCCTCCGGGCTTAAGGATGTCGGTACCTGTAGCACCAAAGTAACGTACTGATCACCACGAATATTTTTGTTACGCAGAGACGGAACACCTTTGCCTTTCAGACGGATTCTTGTATCCGTCTGTGTACCTGGTTTTACTTCATAAATTACATCACCATCTACGGTGCTGATTCTTGTCTCACCGCCCAATACTGCCTGAGCAAAAGAAATCGGTGCAGTAGAGAAAATATTCATATCCTGACGCTGAAAAATCGGATGTGAGGATACGATAACCTCTACCAGCAGATCGCCACGCGGTCCGCCATTGACACCCGGCTCACCTTTCTCGCGGATACGAACACTCTGTCCGTTATCGATTCCGGCAGGAATGGAAACTTTGATTTTCTTTCTGCTTGAAGTGTAACCAGTTCCACGGCAGGAAGTACATTTTTCCTTGATAATTTTACCGGATCCGTTACATTCTGGGCAGGTCTGAACGTTCTGAACCATGCCGAACAGAGACTGCTGGGAAAATACGACTTTACCTTTTCCGCCACATTTTGTACATGTCTCCGGAGAAGTACCCGGTTTTGCTCCTGTTCCACCACAGGTCGTACATTCATCTTTCAGTACCATATCAATTTCTTTCTCACAGCCAAATACTGCTTCCTCAAAAGAGATACGGACACTTGTTCTTAAGTTGGCACCTTTCATCGGACCATTGGATGCGCCTCTTCTGGAACCGCCGCCAAAGAAATCACCGAAAATATCACCAAACATATCGCCGAAATCCATGCCTGAGAAATCAAAACCACCGGCTCCGGCACCGCCTGCTCCGCCATCAAATGCAGCGTGACCAAACTGATCGTACTGTCTTCTCTTCTCTGAATCACTTAATACCGCATAAGCCTCAGAAGCCTCTTTGAATTTTGCTTCTGCCTCTTTGTCTCCCGGGTTTGCATCCGGATGATATTTTTTGGCTAACTGACGGTATGCCTTTTTAATTGTGGCATCATCTGCTCCGCGGTCTACGCCGAGCACCTCATAATAATCCCTTTTCTGTTCTGCCATATCTGAACTCCATCCCTTATGTCTTGATCTGTTTTTGTATATTTTGGTCTCACAAAGGACAAACATTTCCCTCTGAGATTAATCCAACAATGCACCAGAAGGCATTCCGCCCTCTGGTGCGTTATTTATCAATTTGCATTTACTGCGATGAACCGCATGTGTTTCACTTCTGATTAAACCTCTTTGTAATCAGCGTCTACAACATCGTCATCTGCGCCGCCTGCTGTCTGCTGACCAGCACCTGCGTTCATGTCCGGGCCTGCGCCTGCTGCACCACCCTGTGCGGCCTGTGCCTGCTCATACATTTTAGCAAATACCTGCTGAGCGCTTGCCATCAGTTTCTCTTTTGCAGCTTTCATCTCATCTAACTCTGCATCAGTCATCTTGTCAGCTTCCGGATGAGCCTCAAGGAGTGCTTTTAATGCATCCAGATCTGCCTGTACCGGAGCTTTCTCAGCATCAGATACACCTGCGCCAACTTCCTCAAGTGCTTTCTCTGTCTGGAATACGAAGGAATCAGCATCGTTTCTTGTATCAATTGCTTCTTTTCTCTTCTTATCCTGAGCTTCGAACTCTGCAGCTTCTTTTACAGCTTTATCGATCTCGTCATCAGACATGTTAGATCCTGCTGTGATTGTGATATGCTGCTCTTTGCCTGTTCCAAGGTCTTTTGCAGATACATTTACAATACCGTTTGCATCGATATCGAATGTAACTTCGATCTGCGGAACACCACGACGTGCTGGCGGGATTCCATCCAGACGGAACTGGCCAAGGGATTTATTATCTCTAGCGAACTGACGCTCACCCTGTACTACGTTGATATCTACAGCTGTCTGGTTATCTGCTGCTGTAGAGAAGATCTGGCTCTTTCTTGTCGGGATTGTTGTATTTCTCTCGATCAGTCTTGTAGCTACACCACCCATTGTCTCGATGGATAAGGAAAGCGGAGTTACATCAAGCAGTAATACTTCACCGGCACCAGCATCGCCTGCAAGTTTACCACCCTGGATAGAAGCACCGATTGCTACGCACTCATCCGGGTTCAGGGATTTGCTTGGCTCTTTGCCTGTTAACTGTTTTACTTTATCCTGTACAGCCGGGATACGTGTAGAACCACCTACTAACAGTACCTGACCAAGTTCAGAAGCTGTTAAACCAGCATCTTTTAATGCGTTCTGTACCGGAACTGCTGTTCTGTCAACCAGATCACGTGTTAACTCATCAAATTTAGCTCTTGTGAGGTTCATATCGAAATGTTTCGGTCCCTCAGCTGTAGCTGTGATGAACGGAAGGTTGATGTTTGTTGTTGTTGCGGAAGAAAGCTCTTTTTTCGCTTTCTCAGCTGCTTCTTTTAATCTCTGAAGAGCCATTTTATCGGTAGAAAGGTCTACGCCTTCCTGTTTCTTGAACTCTGCGATCATGTAATCTGTGATCTTCTGATCGAAGTCATCACCACCAAGTCTGTTATCACCGGATGTAGATAATACTTCGATAACGCCATCACCGATCTCAATGATAGATACATCGAATGTACCACCACCAAGGTCATAAACCATGATCTTCTGCTCTTTCTCGTTGTCCAGACCATATGCCAAAGCTGCTGCTGTCGGCTCGTTGATGATACGTTTTACATCAAGACCTGCGATCTTACCAGCATCTTTTGTTGCCTGACGCTGAGCATCGTTGAAGTATGCCGGAACTGTGATAACAGCCTCAGATACTTTCTCACCTAAGTAGTTTTCAGCATCTGCTTTTAATTTCTGAAGGATCATTGCAGAAATCTCCTGCGGAGAATATTTCTTTCCGTCGATCTCTTTCTTGTAATCTGTACCCATCTCTCTCTTGATAGAAGAGATTGTTTTCTCTGCGTTTGTAACAGCCTGACGTTTTGCCGGCTCACCTACCAGTCTCTCACCTGTTTTTGTGAAAGCTACTACTGATGGTGTTGTTCTTGCTCCTTCTGTATTTGCTACAACTACCGGTTTACCACCTTCCATAACTGCTACACAGCTATTTGTTGTTCCTAAGTCGATACCAATAATCTTGCTCATAATTGTGTCCTCCTATATATTGTTTCCTGAATTAACTTATTTTTATATTTAACGAATAATCGTTAATGGCTATCTTAGTTTGCTACTTTTACCATGCTGTGGCGAACCACAGAATCACGGTATGTGTAACCTTTCTGGAATTCCTCAGCGATGATGTTCTCGCCAAGCTCCTCATCCTCGATATGCATTACTGCATTGTGCAGATTCGGATCAAATTCCTGACCAACCGCCTCGATTGGTTTTACTCCTGCTTCTTCCAGCATGGTCATCATCTGTTTGTAGATCTTTTCCATACCTTCCACGAAAGGAGATCCTTTTTCTTCTTCAGTGACAGCTGCCAGACCACGTTCAAAGTTGTCAACAACCGGAAGTATTTTTTCTACAATACTTTTTGCACCATTCTCAAACATCTGGGTCTTTTCTTTCTCTGTTCTCTTACGGAAGTTATCGAACTCAGCCATCTGTCTTCTGACTCTGTCTGTAAGTTCTTCGATTTTCTCATCTTTTTTGTCTTTCTTCTCTTTCTTTTTGAAGAAAGATCCTTTTTCTTTCTCAGCTTCCGGTTCTTCTGCTACAGCCTCCTCAGCTTCTTCTACTGTTTCTTCCTCAGCTGCATCATTTATTTCTTCATTTTCTAAAATTTCTTCTTCCATTTCTTCCGGACTGATGTTTTTACCCTCTGCCATCGAAATCCCACCTTTCCGTTTTCATCATCTTTCAATGACTACTCATCTGTCTTTTTAAATATGTCATCCAGCTGAACCTTTAAGGTCCGCAGGTTGTCAACTACTTTTTCGTAATCCATACGTTTCGGTCCGACGATTCCGACGGTTCCGCGGATTCCTTTTCCCAGATCGTAAGTGGCGGTTACCACGCTGCAATCTTTCATTCCCTGCATCGGGCTTTCGTTTCCGATGTACACCTGAATGCCAGTTCCCGGATTTCCGTTTTCTTTATCGGCAGTGAACAGATCTTTGAACTCCTGTTTTTCTTCAAAAGCACTGATCAGCTCGCTGGCCCGCTCGGAATCACTCAACTCCGGATATTTGAAGATATTCGTTGCTCCGCTGGTATAAATCTCAAGGTCTTCGTCTTCCTGAATGGCCTGAGCAACTGCATCCAGCACATCGCTTACCATGGCACTGTGAATACCCGCCTGCTCTTTCAATCTGGAAATCGTTCCAAGATTGATATCCTCAAGGGCAAGACCATTTAAGCTTCCGTTCAGCAAAATGTTTAACTTCAACATGGTTTCCTGATCCGGTGTCTCCTCTGTACGGATGATCTTGTTCTTCACGATGTTGCCGTCCAGCATGATCGTCGCCAGAACCTGTTCCTCATCCACAGTGGAAAGCTGAATGAACTTCACTTTTCCGTGATGGGTCTGCGGTGCGGATACAACGGTTGCATAATTGGTATTTGTTGCCAGGATCTTCGCGATCTGTTTTAACACAAATTCCATACGCTCCGTTTTCTCAATCACAAATTCTTTCATATCGGAAATCTCATGATCTTTTTCTTCCATCAGATGATCTACATAAAATCGATAACCTTTGTCCGATGGAATACGTCCTGCCGAAGTATGCGGCTGAACAATGTATCCAAGTTCCTCCAGATCTGACATCTCGTTACGGATCGTTGCAGAACTGAGATTCAGATCAGACGCTTTCGCGATCGTTCTGGAACCAACCGGCTCACCCGTTTCCAGATAAGTCTGAATGATTGCATGTAAAATTTTCGTTTTTCTTTCGTCCAATCCTTCGCTCATGTGTTTCATGCTCCTGTAATTGATGCTTTTTCTTTGTTAGCACTCAACTGTTTGGAGTGCTAATATCTTCATTACCTAATGTAGCACTATCGTTTTTCTTTGTCAACATATAATTTCAATTTTTTCATATTTTTTCAAATCATTATTCTAAGCAATATCTATGGTACATAAAAAGTGTCAACTTCCTCTTATTTTGCACCTTAAAAGTCTCGCTTTGTGCATTTTGTATA
>CAVEOS010000080.1:3465-11696 GCA_963617435.1 Lachnospiraceae bacterium | reverse complement strand
GGTCTACACAAAGGGATGTATGTGCAGATACGATAACACCTGTAGTACCGCAAACTTTTGATAATTCCTCTACACACATAGCGTATGTAAGGATGTCACAGCCCTGTCCACCGAGTTCCTTCGGTACCGGGATTCCAAGGAAGCCATATTTAGCCATTTTGTCAACGGTAGCTCTTGGGAATTTTTCAGTTTCGTCAACTTCCTGAGCAAGTGGTTTTACTTCGTTCTCAGCGAATTCTTTGAAAAGGCTTCTTGCCATTTCATGTTTCTTACTTAATCCGAAATCCATTTTTTACTTTTCCTCCATTTTTAGTGAAGCACAGTCAAAACTCCAAAAGGCACCAAAGACATGTGTAGCAAAATGCACATGTCCGGCACCTCTCCCCGACATTATAATCGGATATCAGTCATTTCGACCGCTGACTTCTTATATATCTTATAAAGGATGATACCCCTTATAATTCGAGAGTATTTTATTCTATTCTTACTTGCTGTAATCGTAGAAACCTACGCCTGTCTTGCAGCCAAGTTTACCTGCACGTACCATTTTTCTAAGTAATGGAGCCGGACGATATTTAGGATCGCCTGTCTCGCTAAAGATTACTTCCATGATAGCAAGGCAGATATCAAGACCAATATAGTCACCTAACTGTAAAGGTCCCATTGGGTGGTTAGCACCTAATTTCATTGCTGCATCGATATCTTCTACACTTGCAACACCTGCTTCTAATACGCAGATACCTTCGTTGATCATTGGAACAAGGATTCTGTTTACTACGAAACCAGCTGCCTCGTTAACCTGTACCGGTGTCTTGCCGATCTCTTTGGAGATCTCAACGATTCTGTCTCTTAACTCATCCGGAGTATTTGCTCCCTGGATTACCTCGATCAGTTTCATTACAGGTGCCGGGTTGAAGAAGTGCATTCCGATTACTGGTCTGTCAAGGCCTGCACCGATCTCTGTAATGGATAATGAAGATGTGTTTGTTGCAAAAATACACTCAGCCGGAACGATGTCCTGAAGCTCTTTGAATGTCTGTTTTTTGATTGCCATATCCTCTAATGCCGCTTCTACTACTAAATCAGCATCTGTACAAATGTCTTTTGTACCTGTGGTAATTTTAGCAAGGATTGCATCAGCTTTCTCCTGATCCATTTTGCCTTTTGCGATTCTTTTCTCGAATCCTTTTGCGATTTTGTTCTTGCCGTTTGCAGCGAACTCATCATTGATATCACATAAATATACTTCATAGCCTTCTGTCTGTGCAAAAGCCTGTGCGATACCAGATCCCATTGTTCCTGCTCCAATAATACCAACTTTCATGATATGTCCTCCTTAAAATGAAATTATATACTAACATGAAACATATTGACTGCCATACCCAAACAATCTTGTCCATAGATTAGTCACACATATCTAATTATGTTTTTTGCTTCCATAGCAAATGTGTTAAATTACTAACGATGTCAGTTATAAAACATCTCCGACACTTTCGCATGTCGCAATCATGCCGGAGATGAGTCCGGATTTCATAAATCCTTCAAAAAATTAATCTCTAATAATTAAGCTTCTTTTTTAACGATTGTAGCACAACCCATTCCACCGCCGATACACAGTGTAGCAAGTCCGTATGTAACGTCTCTTTTCTGCATAGCGTGAAGCAGTGTAACAAGGATACGGCATCCTGAAGCTCCTACCGGATGTCCAAGTGCGATAGCACCACCGTTTACGTTTAAGATATCAGAGCTGAATCCTAACTCTTTCTGTACTGCTACAGACTGAGCTGCAAATGCCTCATTTGCCTCGATCAGATCCATATCATCAATTGTAAGACCAGCAATCTTTAATGCTTTCTTTGTAGCAGGAACTGGTCCGATACCCATGATTTCCGGAGCGCATCCGCCAAGAGCACCTGCTACGAATGTAGCCATCGGTTTAACGCCAAGCTCTTTTGCTTTCTCTTCGCTCATTACAACGATTGCTGCAGCACCATCGTTGATACCGGAAGCGTTACCTGCTGTAACAAGTCCACCCTCTTTACCGGAGCAGCATTTTAATTTTGCAAGAGTCTCTTTTGTTGTGCCAGGACGTGGTCCCTCGTCTTTTGTGATCATAACAGTCTCTTTTTTAACTTTAACCGGAACCGGAACGATCTCATCATCAAATGCTCCAGACTCCTGAGCTGCTACTGCTTTCTGCTGGGAGATTGCTGCGAACTCATCAAGTTCTTCACGTGTTAATCCCCACTGATCACAGATGTTCTCAGCTGTGATCATCATATGGTAGTTATTGAATGCATCCCATAACGCATCGTTAACCATTGTATCAATCATAGTTGCATTGTTCATTCTGTAACCAAAACGAGCTTTCTTTAATGCATATGGAGCCATGGACATGTTCTCCATACCACCTGCTACAACGATATCAGCCTGACCAGCCATGATCATGTTTGCAGCCTCGTTTACACATTTCAGACCGGATCCGCATACTACGTTCAGTGTGAAAGCCGGAACCTCATTCGGGATACCTGCTTTGATAGATGCCTGACGAGCAACGTTCTGTCCCTGGGAAGCCTGGATAACGCATCCCATCATAACCTCGTCAACCTGCTCCGGAGCAACGCCTGCTCTTTTTAATGCCTCTCTGATAACGATGGATCCTAACTCAACAGCCGGAGTATTTCCAAACTGTCCGCCCATTTTACCTATTGCAGTACGGCAAGCGCCTGCTAATACAACTTTCTTTGCCATTTTTTCTTCTCTCCTTCTTGACTTTTAAAATATACCTCTAGTAATTATGTTAAAAGAATAACGCTAGACAATTTTATTTTAGCACTATCATCTAATTTTTGCAACGTTTCCTCCGTCATTTTTCCTAAAATTTCGAAAGGATTTTCGTACACTTTTGTCATTTTTTTAACACAGTCGAAAGGGTGAAAAGTCATTGAAAGACTGTTATTTTTTTAACAGTGTCTGTAAAAAAAATTAGGATTCGTGCACCGAATCTCGGTTTCCGTTATCCTATTTTTCTCTTTCAATGGTTCCTCGCTCTTCTGGCTAAGGCTTTTGAAAAATCTTACGAGTTAACTTTAACACACGTATGCATACAATGCAATACCCACAAACAGGTAATTAAATTTCTTCCCAGTCCCTACATTACCACAAAGTTATTGGAAAATCCAGTCCTTTTATGAAACTTTGATATTTTTTTCACAATATTTTTACAAATGGGATTTTTAATAATACGAAATCGGAGCATCCATCTGTAACCGC
Organism: Lachnospiraceae bacterium; assembly: GCA_963617435.1. Lineage (GTDB taxonomy): Bacteria > Bacillota > Clostridia > Lachnospirales > Lachnospiraceae > Eubacterium_I. The sequence goes on along the minus strand of CAVEOS010000080.1, from coordinate 8,423 downwards.
TAGTCGTTCACTTCCCTCGTTTTACTTCGGTTTTATCGCGCTCGTTCCCAACTCCTATAAAAGCTGGTCGTCTCCCACTCGCGCAAAACTCGCAAAACTCAGTCGTTCGCTAAATCGCTGGTTCCAGATGGTTGCTCCGATTTCTTCGTAAAAAAGACTCACTATTCAGACTAAACAATTATATTTTCATACTTTCACAAACGGGTGTTTTGGATTTAAGTAACATTATTTTATATACGTAAATCTGCGCATGTAGTTCAAAGATAACTGCTTCTATATTCTTTATATATACAGTATACATATAACAGAAACAAGATGGACACAAAAACTCCAAGGCAAGGCGGTAGATTGATTTTCGTTATCGGAGCGAGCATTGCCCGACCGCGTAAGTGTGTCTGAGGCTGCCGATTTTGCAGCCGAGTTCACGGAAGCGGTCGGAAATAAGCGGCGCAGCGCAGATAGAAAATCATTCGTGCCTGCATTGGAGTTTTTGTTCCATCTTGTTCCTTATATAAACTTAAAAATTACAGATTTTTCACGGTCGCGATGTCGATCATCGTCATCTGATCATTTGCTGTCTCAAGACTGAGTGCCAGCGCATTTGCCGTATCCATAGATGTCAGGCAGTGAACACCTGTCTCAATGGCATTTCGGCGAATAAGGAATCCGTCTCTGGATTTATCACGTCCCTGTGTCGGTGTATCGATAACAAGATCAATCTTGTGACCAAGGATCAGATCCATTACGTTCGGTGATTCCTGAGAAATCTTATTGACACGACGTGCATTTACTCCATGCTCCTGCAGGTATTTTGCAGTGCTTCTTGTAGCGTAGATGGTATAACCAAGCGCTTCGAAACGTTTTGCAACGCCGACTGCCTCTGGTTTGTCCGCATCTTTTACAGTCATGATCATCTGTTTGTATTTCGGAAGCTGGATGCCAGCGCCGATAAATGCTTTGTACAATGCTTCGTTAAAGTTCTTTGCGATACCAAGGCACTCACCGGTGGATTTCATTTCCGGTCCAAGGCTGATCTCAGCTCCACGCAGTTTCTCGAAGGAGAATACCGGCATCTTGATTGCAATGTAATCTGCCTCCGGTGCCAGTCCCGGCTCGTAACCCATACCTTTGATCGTCTCGCCAAGGATTACCTTTGTTGCCAGATCTACGATCGGGATTCCTGTTACTTTACTGATATATGGTACGGTTCTGGAAGAACGCGGGTTTACTTCGATTACATATACTTCCTCGTTCATGGCGATGAACTGAATGTTGATCAGTCCTACAACATGAAGTGCTCTTGCCAGACGTTTTGTATACTCTACGATGGTCTCTTTTACATGATTGCTGATGGTCGGTGCCGGATATACGGAAATACTGTCTCCGGAATGTACACCGGTACGCTCTATATGCTCCATGATACCAGGAATCAGGATATCTGTACCGTCGCATACCGCATCAACCTCGATCTCTTTACCCATCAGGTATTTATCGATCAAAATCGGGTGATCCTGTGCGATCTGGTTGATGGTATCGATAAATTCTACGATCTCATCATCATTGAATGCAATGTGCATGCCCTGTCCGCCAAGTACATAGGAAGGGCGAACCAGTACCGGATAACCGATGCGGTTTGCTGCTGCTTTTGCTTCTTGAGCGGTGTATACGGTATCACCTGCTGCTCTCGGAATACCAGTCTGCTCCAGGATCTCATCAAAGAGCTCACGGTCCTCAGCTGCGTCAACGTCTTCGGCTTTTGTACCAAGGATCGGCACGCCCATCTTCATCAGACTCTCTGTCAGTTTGATGGCTGTCTGTCCACCGAACTGCACCACTGCTCCATCCGGTTTCTCGATGTTTACGACGTTCTCTACATCTTCCGGTGTCAGCGGCTCGAAATACAGTTTGTCAGCGATATCAAAATCGGTGGAAACTGTCTCTGGGTTATTGTTGATGATGATTGTCTCATATCCGGCTTTTGCGAAGGACCAGGTACAATGTACGGAGCAGAAGTCGAACTCGATACCCTGTCCGATACGTATCGGACCAGAACCAAGTACCAGAACTTTTTTCTTCTTTGCTGTTCCGTCTGCTTCGTTTTCGCCATCAAAGCAGGAATAGTAATATGGTGTCGTTGCCTCAAACTCAGCGGCACAGGTATCAACCATCTTGAAGGAAGCTGTGATACCGTTTTCGTAACGCATGTTTTTGATATATTCCTCATCTTTACCGGTTAACTGAGCAATGACTTTATCCGGGAATTCGATGCGTTTTGCTTCGCGGAGCAGATCAACGGTCAGTGCCTCGCTGCGCAGACGGCCTTCCATCTCAACCAGGATTGCGATCTTATCAATAAACCACTTGTCAATCTTTGTGATGTCATGGATGGTATCATAAGAAACTCCACGACGGCATGCCTCAGCAATGACCCAGATTCTTCTGTCATCTACCACGTTCAGACGCTCGATCAGTTTATCATAAGAAAGACTCATATACTCATCTGTAACAAGGCTGTCTACATGCTGTTCCAGGGAACGGATGGCTTTCATCAGCGCACCCTCAAAGTTTGTGCAGATACTCATAACCTCACCGGTTGCTTTCATCTGTGTGGTCAGGGTACGTTTTGCTGTGATAAATTTATCAAACGGCAGACGCGGGATTTTTACAACACAGTAATCCAGCATCGGCTCGAAACTTGCATAAGTTTTTCCTGTGATGGCATTTTTAATCTCATCCAATGTGTAACCAAGTGCGATCTTTGCGGCAACTTTTGCGATCGGGTATCCGGTTGCTTTAGAAGCCAGTGCTGAAGAACGGCTTACACGCGGGTTTACCTCGATAACGCAATACTCAAAAGAATCCGGATTTAACGCATACTGTACGTTACAACCACCAGTAATGTTCAGCTCACTGATGATGTTTAACGCAGAGGTACGCAGCATCTGGTACTCTTTGTCGCCCAGTGTCTGGGACGGTGCTACTACGATGGAGTCACCGGTATGAACACCAACCGGATCGATATTCTCCATATTACATACAGTGATGCAGTTTCCGTTGGCATCACGCATTACTTCGTACTCGATTTCTTTCCAGCCGGCGATGCAGCGTTCAACCAGAACTTCTCCGACACGGCTCAGACGCAGACCATTGGTCAGGATCTCAACCAGTTCTTCTTCGTTGTGGGCGATACCGCCGCCGCTTCCTCCTAAAGTGAAGGCCGGACGCAGTACAACCGGGTAACCGATGGTATTTGTAAATTTGATACCATCTTCCACTGTATTTACAACCAGGGAAGCCGCACACGGCTCACCGATTTTTTCCATCGTATCTTTGAATGCCTGACGATCCTCCGCGCGGAAAATAGTCTCAGCTGTGGTACCAATCAATTTTACACCGTTTTCCTCTAAGAATCCGGATTCTGCCAGCTCCATACCAAGGTTCAGTCCTGCCTGTCCACCCAGAGTCGGGAGTACGCTGTCCGGTTTTTCTTTTAAAATGATCTTTTTTAACACATCAACAGTCAGTGGCTCAATGTATACCTGATCCGCGATCTGTTTATCTGTCATGATGGTTGCCGGGTTGGAGTTTACCAGACAAACCTCAACGCCTTCCTCTTTCAGGGAACGGCATGCCTGTGTACCCGCATAATCAAACTCAGCTGCCTGTCCGATAACGATCGGACCGGAACCGATTACTAATACTTTTTTGATATCTGATCTCTTTGGCATTATTTCTGTCCTCCCATCATTTCAATAAACTTGTCAAACAGGTATCCGGAATCCTGTGGTCCAGGGCATGCTTCCGGATGGAACTGTACGGTAAAGATATTCTTTCCTGTATACTTGAGTCCCTCGTTGGTTCCGTCATTTACATTTGTAAATGCAGGAACTGCCACTGCCGGGTCAAGACTTTCTGCATCAACCGCGTATCCATGGTTCTGAGATGAAATGTATACACGACCGGTCTCCAGATCTTTTACCGGATGATTGCCGCCTCTGTGGCCATATTTCAATTTATAAGTATCTGCGCCGGTAGCTAATGCCATCAGCTGATGTCCTAAGCAGATCGCAAAAATCGGCACTTCTGAATCATAAAGTTTTTTCACTTCTTTGGTGATATCTGTGCAGGCTTTCGGGTCTCCAGGGCCGTTAGAAAGCATGATTCCGTCCGGGTTGGAAGCAAGGATTTCTTCGGCTGTTGTGTGTGCCGGGTAAATCGTAACTTCGCAGCCACGTTTGTGCAGGGACTGTGCAATGTTGTTCTTTGCACCGAAGTCCAGCAGAGCTACTTTATAGCCGTCTGCTTTCAACACTTCTTTCTCACTGCAGGTCACCTTGTCTACCACATTTCCTGTATTGTATACATGAAGCTGAGGCAAAATTTCATCAAGTTTGTAATTTTCATCGGTGGTGATCATGCCGTTCATAGTTCCTTTTTCACGCAGGATCTTTGTCAGTGCTCGCGTATCAATTCCTGCGATTCCAGGGATATCATGCTCTTTCAGGAAATCCTGAATGGTTCCCTGGCAGCGGAAGTTGCTCGGAATTCTGGATAACTCTCTTACGATGTATCCGTCCGGCCATGGCTGCTTAGACTCCATGTCCGGTGTAATTCCATAATTTCCAATCAGTGGATAAGTCATTACGACTGCCTGTCCCGCATAGGATGGGTCTGTCAAAACCTCCAGATAACCAGTCATGGAAGTATTGAAGACGATCTCACTGATCACGCTCTTTGTCGAACCAATGCTTGTTCCGGTAAATACTGTACCGTCTTCCAGAATCAGAAATGCTTTCATTTATTCGCCCGTCCTTTCTCTTTTTTACAATATACACTTTTAATCTTACTACATTTTAACATGTATTTCCTGGCTTGTTGCAAAAAAAAAGAGGGAATTTTCTCTTTTCTTGTATATTTATACATTATTCATGCATAATATTCATTTTTTTTTTTTTTTT
>CAVEOS010000080.1:2842-3396 GCA_963617435.1 Lachnospiraceae bacterium | reverse complement strand
ATATTCACTTTTCTGCCATATATACAAATTGTAGGTATTCTATCACAATTTTATATGTTTTTCAATACTAACTTTTGGGATACGTTCATAATACTTTCTAATTATATTTATCAGAAAAATAATACAACAACGGCAAGACCCGACTTTATTGCCAGGCCTTGCCGTCTCTTAATTACTCAATTTTTGTTTTTCCACCCATATATGGCTGTAATGCTTTCGGAATATTTACAGTTCCGTCTGCATTTAAGTTGTTTTCTAAGAATGCGATTAACATTCTTGGCGGAGCAACTACAGTGTTATTTAATGTATGAGCCAGGTATTTCTTGCCATCTTTACCTTTCACACGGATTTTCAGACGTCTTGCCTGAGCATCACCAAGGTTAGAACAGCTTCCTACCTCGAAATATTTCTTCTGGCGTGGAGACCATGCCTCTACATCAACAGATTTTACTTTCAGGTCAGCAAGGTCACCGGAGCAGCACTCTAAAGTACGAACCGGAATATCAAGGCTGCGGAACAGGTCTACGGTGTTCTGCCATAATTTGCCATACCAC
>CAVEOS010000080.1:0-2832 GCA_963617435.1 Lachnospiraceae bacterium | reverse complement strand
GATACGATATACGCCTCTCTCCTCGATACCATGAGCACCTTTCTCTTTACGGAAACACGGGGAATAGCTTGTCAGAGTCTTCGGCAGCTGCTCCTCATCGATCATAGTATCGATAAAGCTTCCGATCATGGAATGTTCAGAAGTACCGATCAGATACAGATCTTCGCCTTCGATCTTGTACATCATAGCGTCCATCTCATCAAAACTCATAACGCCGGTAACAACATTGCTTCTGATCATGTATGGCGGGATGCAGTATGTGAATCCACGGTCGATCATAAAGTCACGGGCATAAGCCAGAACTGCGGAATGCAGACGGGCAATGTCACCTTTCAGATAATAAAAACCGTTTCCGGCTACTTTTCTTGCGCTGTCAAGATCGATACCATCAAATTTTTCCATGATCTCTGTATGGTACGGAATCTCGAAATCCGGAACAACCGGCTCACCGAAACGCTCAACTTCTACGTTTTCACTGTCATCTTTTCCGATTGGAACAGACGGATCAATGATGTTCGGGATCGTCATCATGATCTTTTTGATTTTCTCCTGAAGCTCGCCTTCCTGTGCCTCAAGCTCTGTCAGACGCTCTGCATCTTTGGCCACCTGCTCTTTTAATGCCATAGCTTCTTCTTTTTTGCCCTGTCCCATCAGTGCACCGATCTGTTTGGAAATACGGTTTCTGTTGGCACGCAGATCGTCAGCTTCCTGCTGAACAGCTCTGGATGATGCATCTAACTCGATTACTTCGTCTACCAGACCAAGTTTGTGATCCTGAAATTTATTTTTGATATTCTGTTTTACAATATCCGGATTTTCTCTTAAAAACTTAATGTCAATCATAGCTTCCTCCTGAGGAAATTTTATTCTTTCAAAAGTATACACTGATTTTTGCCAATATTCAAGCCTATTCTTACCTGTAGTTGGGGATATAAAGCGAAATCGAAGCATCCTTCTGTGACCGCTAACCGTGCGCTGCCCTCGTTTTGCTTCGGTTTTATCGCGCTCGCTCTCAACTCCGATAAAAGCTGGTCGTTTCCCACTCGCGCAAAACTCGCAAAACTCAGTCGCTTTCTGAACCGCTTGTCCCAGAAGGATGCTTCGATTTCGCCATTTACGCATACACAATACACTCCATATTGTTATGTACAAATTGCCCAAAAACATCTTTTCTGTCGAACACGGCTTAATTCCAATATTTTGTTTCTTAATTACATTGATGAAGTAAACCATAAATATCCTAATATTATGATTCAAACGGACATTATCAGTGTAATTATAATAAATGGCAACCAGTTTTTACATTTCTTACCTTTTCTAAAAGCATATATATCAATAACAAATAAAATTAGATATATTATTGCCAAGCATATTGTAAATCCCATATTTATTCTCTCAAGGAAGCCAATGTTAATAAACTTCTTTTTTCTGCATGTGCAACACAATGTTTCTTATACAACAACTGCACATGTTGCACGCAGCGCCGTTGTGTAAATAGAACAAACATGATGTAAAAACTTCAATGCAAGGCGGTAGATTGATTTTCGTTATCGGAGCGAGCATAGCCCGACCGCGGGAGCGTGTTTGAGGCTGCCGCCTTTGCAGCCGAGTTCGCGTAAGCAGTCGGAGATAAGCGGCGCAGCGCAGATAGAAAATCATTCGTGCCGGCATTAAAGTTTTTTGCAGCATTTTGTTCTTTATCACACAAGCAAGATTTATTCTCGGCGCAATGCATCGATTGGTTTCAGATTTGCCGCCTTATAAGATGGCAGTAATCCGAATATAATTCCGATTCCCATAGAGAATACCACCGCGATGATTGCCGCCGGGACACTGATAACCACCGGCATCTCACTGACTTTCGATATAACCTCCGCCAGTATGATACCTGCTACCACTCCGATAATACCTCCCAGGCTGGTCAGCACGGCTGCCTCTGTCAGGAACTGACCAAGGATATGGCTCTTCTTTGCTCCAATGGCCTTCTTCAGACCAATTTCCTGTGTACGCTCTGTCACAGACACCAGCATGATGTTCATAACGCCGATACCACCTACCAGCAGGGAAATACCTGCGATCCAGATCAGCATACGGTTTGTGGACTGGCTCAGTTCCTGAATATCCTGTGCCTGTTTCAACAAATCCTGACCTTTGTACTGAATGGTCGTATCGGAAACAGTAAGGTTCGCATTCAGGATATCTGCTACTGCCTGACCTGCAGATGCCATGGAGTCTGTATCGGTTGCTTTTAAAACCACGCTCTGTGGCTCATCATATTGGAATACGACCGGCCATGTAGTAGATGGAATAAATACTCTTCCGCTGCTGTCCTGCATATAAGTATAGTAATCGTCCATAGAATTGATGACCGGCTCAAAACCGTCTTTTTTGTCTGTAATTCCAATTACAATGTACGGTTCTCCCTGAATCTCAATGGTTTTTCCGATGGCATCTTCTCCCTGAAACAGTGAAGATGCACTATCCTGATCCAGAATTGCTACTTTTCTGTATTTCGCATAATCGTTGCTGTCAAAACCGCGGCCTTCTTTGATGGCATAGCTGCAGGTATCCAGATAATTTGCATCGATACCCATGACATAACCACCGGAAAGAGAAGTATTTCCGTAGCATACGGTATCATAACCCTGACGGCTTGTGTAACGGGAAGCTTCCTCCACACCATCTACTACCAGAATCTGCTGCATGGTATCGTCACTGATCACCGGAACGCCATCCGGAATTCCATTGTAATCCATCTCATACGTATATTCATCCTGATAAAGCTGAACCGTTACCGCATTATTTCCGGCTCCCACCAGATTCTGCTTGATC
>CAVEOS010000079.1:0-11701 GCA_963617435.1 Lachnospiraceae bacterium | reverse complement strand
ATTTAGAGAAAAGCCTGAAAAATCAATGATTTAGGGCTTGACATTATAGGAAGGTTTGATGTTATATGCAGTGGATCTTTATTAGGAATAAATTACAAGAAAATCCATAGTAATAGTGTGGGATACAAGACCGATTATGAAATGTATTCTATGGATTTTGAAGAATTTTTATGGGCAAAAGGATATTCAGAGACGCATATTAAAGATATGTTGAATCACATGCAGACAGGTGTGCCATTTTCGGAAACAGAAATGTCTGTATATAAAAAATTATTTTTAGAGTACTGCGTACTGGGAGGAATGCCAGCAGTTGTAAAATTGTATATAGAGACAAATACATTTTCAGGTACTCTGGAACTACAGAAGCAGATACAATTGGATTATGAGGAGGATATTCGAAAATATGCGGAGGGATTGGATCAGACAAAAATCGTAAGTGTTTATCGAAATGTTCCGGTACAGCTTGCAAAGGAAAATAAAAAGTTCCAGTTAAGCAAAATCGATAAAAAAGCAAGAAGCCGGGAATATATGGGGTGTATTACATGGCTTGAGGATGCTGGAGTAGTAACAACATGTTATTGCCTTTCATATCCGGAACTTCCATTAAAAGGCAATTATGATGATTCAAAATTTAAATTGTATTATCCGGATACAGGACTTTTGATTGCATCATTGGACGAAGAATCACAGGAAGATTTACGTGCAAACAAAAATCTTGGAGTTTACAAATGGGCTTTATAGGAGAACTTTGTGGCAGAAGCGTTTGTAAAGCAGGGATTGGGATTATATTACTATAAAAAAGAGAATGGAACGTTAGAAGAAGACTTTTTTGTCAGAACAAAAGATGCATTAGTGCCAGTTGAAGTAAAAGCAAATAACAATTGTTCCAGATCTTTACGTCAATTGATATCCAGCGATTCTTATGAAGATATTTATTGGGGAATAAAATTGGCGGATAGTAATATTGGAATTGAGGATAAAATTTGTACATTCCCATATTTTTGTTCTTTTTTGATAAAACGTTATTTGAAGGAAAATGATGTTACCCTCATAAAAAATTAAGAATTTCATACATTTTTTTCACGGTTTTATTTTTTAAAATATTAACATCTCAGATTAGAAAAATTTATAATGTAATCTGATCCGTTATGAAAAGCAAAACACAGGGAGGACTGACGGTGAAAAAGAAATTCAAACACAAAAAACTGGTGATCGTCCTGGTCATCATTGTAGCAGCAATCATTGTACTGGTTGGCGTAGCCAAACGAAAATTAACCAGTGTAGCAGAGGCCACCAACATTGTACAATTGGAAAAAGTAGACAAACGCGACCTGTCCGATTTTATCTCTCTGACAGGAACTGTAAGCGGCGAGACAAAGATCAACTATTCATCCACCGCAGCGGCAGAAATCTCCTCTGTCAACGTGCAGGTCGGCGATATCGTAAAAGTTGGTGATGTGATAGCAACGCTAGACAAAGATTCCATTCAGAAACAGATCGATGTACTGGAAAAATCTTTATCCAATGCGGCAGCATTAAAGCAGAACGAAAGCAATCAGAACCAGCGAGCCTTAGAGCGTGCAAAAGAAGACCAGAAAACACAGCTTGCACAGGCAAATGACAACATCAACAGCGCGGAGGCTGCATACACCGCAGCACAGAATACGGTAAATTCATTAAACAGCCAGATCAAAAACGTATCCGATCAGCTCAATGCGGCATCGGATGAAGACACAAAAGCAGCACTTCAGGAAAAACTTGCTGACCTTCAGGATCAGCTTTCCAGTGCAAAAAGCGATCTGACTTCCGCTGACAGTGCCCGCAAAGAGGCAAAAAATAACTACACAAATGTAAAATCATCCACTGATGATGCAATTTATTCTGCCCAGAGCAGCATTGAGTCTGCAAAATACAATCAGACCGATGACAGCGATACACAGACACAGTTAGATCAGCTGAAAAAACAGCTGGAGGATTGCACAATCACAAGCAAGAGTGAAGGTATCGTTACGGCAGTTAATATTTCCGTAGGTGATGTAAATACAGCAAACAGCACTTTGGTTACTGTTGAGAATAACACTGACATGATCGTAAATGCCAGCGTCACGGAGAAAGACATCCTGAAACTGCAGGAAGGCATGAAAGCTATCGTTACTTCTGATGCACTGGATGATCAGGAGATCAACGGTGAGATCATCAAAGTAGTAAAAGTATACAATGCTTCTAATCCGACTTCCGAGAAGACCGGAGCAGAGACTTCCGGAGCAGCAAACACCGGCGGATTTTCCGTGCAGATCAAACTGGATCACTGTGATCTGATCAGCGGCATGAGTGCAAAGGCAAAAGTTGTCCTGACAGACCGTGAAAACGTGTTGTCTGTACCGTATGATCTGGTGCAGCAGGACGAGGACGGCAAAGATTATGTACTCTGCGCCGAGGATAACGGTGACGGAACCTATACAGCTGTAAAGAAAAATATTACAGTTGGCGATGAGATTAACTATTATACAGAAGTGACCGGTGGAGATCTGAAAGTGGGTGATTATGTCATCATGGATTACTCCATTTCTGAAGGAGATACCTTTACCGGTGAAATCGGCAGTGATGAAAGTGGAAATGAAAATACGGATGACGGTTCCACCAGCGTAAGTTCCCAGGTAGTTGCGGATTAATCATGGAGGTTTTTATACATGTCAAATGAAATTATGATCCGCATGGAACAGATCGTAAAAACATATTACATCGGCCAGCCGAATGAGTTGGAAATTCTCCATGGCATCAATCTGGACGTAAAACGCGGCGAGTTTGTTTCTATCGTAGGAGAATCCGGTTCCGGAAAAAGTACGCTGATGAATATTATGGGCATTCTGGACCGGCAGACTTCCGGAAATTATTTTCTGGAAGGGGAGGATGTCAACAGCATGGACGACACCGTGCGAAGTGTCATGCGGAATGAAAAAATCGGCTTTGTGTTTCAGAACTTTAATCTGATTCCGCGAGCCAACGCCTTAAAAAATGTAACTTTGCCTTTGATGTACAGTGAGCACAGACCGAAAAATGCGAAAGAAATCGGTATGCAGATGCTGGAACTGGTGGGAATGGCAGACCGTGCCACACACCGTCCGAATGAATTATCAGGCGGACAGAAACAACGAATTGCTATTGCCCGGGCGATGATCAATGATCCGTCCATTATTCTGGCGGATGAGCCGACAGGTGCGTTGGATTCCCAGACCGGTCACATGATCATGGATATTTTTCATAAGCTTCATGAAGAACAGGGAAAAACAGTGGTTCTGATTACCCATTCCAAAGAACTTGCGGCAGAAACGGAACGTATTGTAACAATCAATGACGGCAGTATTGTATCTGATAGCAGAAAAATAAAAAATAGCAGTGGTATGTCATTTTATGATAAAATGAATGGTAGTCGCAGCATGCAAAATGAAGGTAAAGTGAGTACCGAATGTAAGGAGCCGGAAAGCAGGGAGGAGGGAACGCTATGCTGATGGAAAATATCAAAGAAGCCTTTCAGAACCTTTTTTCCAATAAAATGCGTTCCCTGCTGACTATGCTTGGAATTATTATCGGTATTTCCGCGGTTATCACGATCACCACCATCGGAACATCCATCAAATCTACGCTGAATGCCACCTTAAATTCCATCGGTGGAAACAGCATAAGTGCCAGTGTGAATGCAGTTTATCCGGAGAATAGTGAAGATCTGGAAAACTGGGAATATCCGGAAATAACAGAAGATGATTATATTACCCAGGATATGCTGGATGAACTTCAGGAAAGTTACCCGGATGAGATTGCAGGATTTGCTGTCTCTGTATCTCTTGGAAGTGGTCAGGTTTACAAAAACAGTGATAAGTATGCAAATGTGGATATTACAGGAACAACGAAAGAAGAACTGGAATATACAAAGCTGAATATTTATCGTGGGCGTAATCTGACAAAGCAGGATCAGAAAAAGGAAAAACGCGTCTGCCTTGTATCAGATACGATGGTTTCTCATTATTTCGGTAATGAAGATCCGATTGGTCAGCAGCTTACGGTTAATGGGAGTGATGGATATTCTTACGAATTTACTGTGGTGGGTGTGTATGAATACAGTGTTGCAATTTTCGGGCAGCAGGATACGACAGTTCCGGAAAAAGACCGCAGTACGACGATGTATATTCCGGCGACCACAGCAAACAAACTGAGTCCGGAAGAAACAACGAGCGGCTACAGATACATCAGTATTCTGTTACAGACAGGTGCAGACATGGATCAGGCTGACAGTGACATTCAGAACTTTTTTGCAGATAAATATGCCAACAATGAAAAATGGCAGGTGTCTACCTTTAATATGTCTTCCGACATGGGAATCATCAATACAGTTATTGATGTGATAACTGTGGCCATTTCCTTTATTGCGGCGATTTCCCTGATTGTTGGTGGTGTCGGCGTTATGAATATCATGCTGGTGTCCATCACGGAACGGACAAAGGAGATCGGTATCCGAAAAGCATTAGGTGCAAAAAATAAAGCCATTCAGCAGCAGTTTCTGATCGAGTCCGTGGTACTTTGTTTCATTGGTGGAATTATCGGGATTCTGTTTGGAGTATTGTTTGGATTTATTCTTGGAAAAGTGGCAATGTTGCTGATCAACAGTTATTACCGCGATTATGCAGGTTACATTGTTATGAATGTACACCCATCAGTATTGGCAATCGTACTTTCTGTGTGCTTCTCTATGCTGATCGGAGTGTTCTTCGGATCTTATCCGGCGAAAAAAGCAGCGAAGATGGAAGTTATTGATGCACTGAGATATGAGTAAATTTTTCGTTTCTAATATGTAAAATAAGACGTACGAAATCGGGTCATCTTGTCCCGGCGGCTAACAATCGCCTGCCAGGAAAAGATGACCCGATTTCTGGTTTTCGATAGTATCAAAGTTGTTTTCATTAAGTTAAATTCAACTATCTAAAAATAAAATACAGGAAAGTGGTTGGTTGTAAAAATCAGCCGTTTTTTTATGCACATATGTCACTTTTTCATTTAAAATCGTACTTATAGAGTGAAAGGGCACATCACAGATAAGAAAGTGATCATGGTCCCTTGAAGTAAAGTTTTAATGAGGGCGCGTTCGTGAAACACAAAGAAGTACAAAAGAAGGAAAAACAGAAAGAACTTCTGGAGCAACAAATGATAGAAAAGCTGTTTGCACGGTCAGAGGATGTCTTTAAAGATATGGAAACAACTTACGGAAAGTTATGCAGCAGGCTCATCAGCCGGATTTTAAATCAGAATGAGGAAGACACCAGAGAGTGTATGAATGATGTATATCTGGGGGTGTGGAACACGATTCCACCACAGCGGCCGGAGTCGCTGCAGGCATATATCTGCAAAATTGCGAGAAATGTGGCACTGAAAAAACTGGAATATCACACTTCGCAAAAGCGGCATGGAACGACTGTGTTGATACAGGAAGAACTGGATGCATGTCTGCCACCGGCAAAAAATGAGTATGATGAGCTGGAACTGGCAGAAATCATGAATCAGTTTCTGGAGACACTGGACAAAGAAAGCAGGATTTTATTTGTGCGGCGATACTGGTATGCGGATTCCGTGGAAGAACTGGCAAAAAATTTTGGATACAGTAAAAATTATATTTCCGTGAAGTTGGGACGGATTCGTAAAAAGTTAAAAAAATATCTGGAAAAAGAAGGCATTTATGTGTAGGGTAGCAGGAAGGAAAGAGAGGAGACGGACATGGACGAAAATGGAAAATTGTTTCGGGCAATGACATGGATCGATGATAAATATGTGCTGGAAGCAGAAACATATGGAAAGGCCTCAGGAGTATCCATGCAGCAGATGCAAGAGCAGGATGCAGAAAGAAATATAGCTGTAAATGAGAAGAAGGGCATATTTAAAGGGAAAGGAAATGCCGCACAATACAGAAGAAAAATGTTGGCGGCGGCAGCAACTTTGGCTGTTTGTGTTTTAATACTTGGAACAAATGCAAATGTGCAGGCCGCTTTCCGGCAGCTTTATATGCGTGTTGAGACGGTGGTATGGCAGAAGCCTGCATCCACTGAATTGCAGAATCTTGATTTTTCAGATTTTCCGGATGATATTGCATTAAGGACAATCGAGGAATTATCGGATCAGTGCAGAAGATATAGTTTTACGGATGCAGAAGACCAGACAATCTGGCTGGTGCAGGTTGTTGATGAAGGAAAAACAGAGAGCACGCTGATAGCAGAAGGAACAATAAAAAAACAGACGGATCGATATGGCACTTACTGGGAAATCAGCGAAAATAATGCGAACAGTCTGGAATGGCAGCAGAAAAACGGAAACCGCATGATGTTATCCGGAGATGTTGAAATGCAGGAATTAAAACAGATCTATCGTGTGATCGTGCAGCAGTAAAGGAGGGAGCAAAATGACGAAGAAGAAAACATTGGGTATATGTGTGTTGATCATGGCGGTTTCACTGGGAGCGGTATTTACTTCATATGTGCAGGCGAAGAATCAGCAGGGCAGCAGTAAATTAGAGCTTTCAGCGGATACGAATGACGTGGTAAAAGGTTCTGACAGTGACGATTCTTATTATCTTGATATCGACCAGACCGGAATTTATTATCTTGATCATGGTTTTATGAAGTATCTGGATTACGAGACTGGAAAAAGTAATTATCAGTGTGACCAGTCCATGTGTGCACACAATGATTTATACTGTGGAGCATTTGCAGTAAATTTCAGTGGTGTGGGCGCTTATAAAGGAAAAATGTATGCATTGCGCAAGGATTATGTGAATAACAGTTATGATCTGCTTCAGATGGAGATGAATGGCACAGAACGCAAGGTGCTTACTACTTTTTCATTTGATGAAAATATAAAACAGGAACTGGAACAGAAATTTGGCAATGAGACTGCTTCAGAAACAGAGGTTGTAAAAAACGAAGAGACGGCAGAAGTTGAAGATAAATATGATCTTATCTGCGAAGATGTATATTATGCTTACGGAAAAGCATATCTGAAGGTAAATTATGAACGCGGAGAAGAAATGATTGATGTAAATGAAACATCCGAGCCGGTAATAACTGAAATGAAAGATGTGATTTGTCAGATTGTCAGTGTGGATCTAAACACTGGGGAAAGTGCGATTCTTGCACAGGCAGAAGGAACGGAACTGGCGACAGAGCTCGATCTTTCTCTGATATCAGAAGATAACATACTCATAACAAAAATGGAAACACCGGATACCATGAGTGACAGTTATTATGAGGTTTTAAAAGTTGATAGTGAAACCGGAGTACAGGATGTTTTATTACAGGGAACCTGTGAAAAATGCGACACTGGAACAGAGGTCATCAATCATATTCCATATCATACACTTGGATGGTATGAGGGAGACCTGATTTTATATTCAGATGAAATGCAGGCACAGAATGGACATCTGATGGAGCGAAATATTACAGTTTGGCGTTGGAATCTGAATGAAAAAGAACCGCAGAAATTATTTAATGAGCCAAATGGATACTTTTTGCTGGATTGTGATCAGCCGGATGGAAGTGGTATTCATGACACAGACAAGCTGATTTATGCAAACGCATTATCGGATACCTATGGTTCTGACATACAGATGAAAGTCTGGGATCTTGCTACAGGTGAAAATGAAGTCCTTTATGAAGATGTATACACGGCAACCTGCCGTTTGTTATCTGAGATTGGGGACACTTATATTGCAGAAATTTATGATGAGGACGCAGGACGTCTTGGTGTTTACAGTATTTCAAAAACTGATTTTTATGCGGGTAATCTGGATGCGGCAAGAATGTTAATTGATCATTCTGGTGATCTGGAAAATTAGAAAAATTATTTGTTCAAAAAATAATTACAATTATATGTATCAGTTATAGAAAAAATATTTTGATTATATGAACAATCATCAAAAGTGTTGAAAATGGCAGTGTATAGTATATGATTGTACTTTAAAAATGGATATGGTAAGATACGAAAAAAAGGTTTTCAACATATATCAGATATGAGTAATATACCTATATTTGTGGTGAGCATCGATTTCCTGTTGGAACTACTATCTGTTAAAATTACAGAGATAGAGTGAAACAGATGAGGTACGCCAGTAAATATATGCTGAACCAGAAAGCAGTGATACCATGTCCACTCAGAAAGGCACTCTGATTAACAAATACACACCTGACTATGTCATCTTTGACCTTGAGACAACTGGAATTTCTCCGAACTACGATGAAGTAATCGAAATTTCAGCCCTGAAGGTCAAAGGTGGTAAAGTGGTGGATGAATTTAATACGCTGGTGAATCCGGGCCGGAAGATTCCATTTGGAGCGACGAAAGTCAATGGAATCACAAATGCAATGGTTGCGGAGGCACCGGCGTTTTCTCAGGTTCTGGCAGAGTTTCTGGATTTTGCAGAAGGACTTGTTCTGGTGGGACACAACATTGCGCAGTTTGACATGAAGTTCATCTGGCGGGATGCCGAGCAGTATTTTGGCGAAATTCCGCAAAACAATTATGTAGATACATTGCAGGTGGCGCGGAAGCATTTACCGAACATGGAGCATCATCGGCTGGTGGATCTGGCAGAGCATTACGGCATTTCATCGGAAGGTGCGCATCGTGCGTTGAATGACTGTTACATGAACCAGAAAGTGTATGAGTGCATGGTGGCAGAGATGCGTGAAGCACATCAGAAGCGTTTGGAAGAAGCCAGAAAAAAGGCAGCAGAAACAGCGAATGCAGGTACAAGTGCAAACGCAGATCAGATGGCAGTAAATTCGTTAAATAATCTGGCACATAGTAATCGTAATCAGACGCAGAACGAAAACGCACAGTTGGAAGGTGTAGAAGTCCAGCAGCGCCCGCAGCATTTTACAGTAAAAATCCGTGGAGTGGTAGAACGTATTACCTATCAAAATCCGGAAAATGGCTACACAGTCCTCAAATGTGCCGTGAAAAGTTACAAAGAACTGGTGACGGTTATCGGAAGCCTGCTGGATGTCAATGTTGGTTCAGTTCTTCTGATTTACGGCAACTGGAAAGTGGACAGTCGTTACGGCAGACAGTTTGCGGCAGAAAGCTGGGAAGAAACTCTTCCGGCCACCGTGTTTGGCATTGAAAAATATCTTGGTTCCGGTCTGATTAAAGGTGTTGGTCCAAAATACGCGAAAAAGATTGTGGCGCAGTTTGGCACGGAGACGCTGGAAGTCATTGAGACAGATATTTCACGTCTGCAGGAAGTGGATGGCATCGGGAAAAAACGAATCAAAATGATCCGGGACAGCTGGGAGCGGCAGAAAGAGATCAAAAACGTCATGCTTTTTTTGCAGGATCATGGTGTCAGCACGTCTTTTGCGGCAAAAATATATCGCCAGTATGGAAACGAAAGTCTAGAAAAAATGAAGGAAAATCCTTTTCAGATGGCAGATGATATCTGGGGCATTGGTTTTAAGACAGCGGATGGAATTGCGCAAAAGCTTGGCTTTGCGAAGGAGGCTTATGTCCGATTACGCAGTGGTATTATGTATACACTAAGCAATCTGGCAGACGAGGGACATGTATTTGCAAATAAGGAGCAGTTGATCGCGAAGGCAGCAGAATTACTGGAAGCGGAAGAATCCAGTATCGTAATGACGCTGGACCAGATGATTGCAGATAAAGATCTGATTTGTGAAAAGGTAGATTATAAAACAGATCAGGAAGAAATGAAAGCCATTTATCTGCCGGCCTTTTATTATGCGGAAGTGGGCGTGGCAGGCAAATTAAAACGTCTGGCACAGGCGCCGGCGGCAGACCGGCTCTGGCATGCGCTGATGGATGCGCGACAGAAGACAGGAAACGAAAGTCTGTCCATTGATGTCGGAAAAATTCAGGAAAAAGTACATATGGAATATGATGAGATTCAGGCAGATGCCATCCGCAAGGCAGCAGTTTCCAAAGTGATGGTGCTGACCGGTGGCCCTGGAACCGGTAAAACGACGACAACGCAGGGAATTATTACCGCATACCGTGTGTTTGGATTGAAAATATTGCTGGCGGCTCCTACCGGGCGTGCGGCCAAACGTATGACAGAAGCCACCGGATTGGAGGCAAAGACAATTCACCGTCTGCTTGAGTGCAAACCGCCGGAAGGCTATCAGAAAAATGAGAATAATCCGCTGGAGGGAGATGTGCTGATCATTGATGAGTGTTCTATGATCGACATGGTTTTGATGAATGCGCTGCTGAAAGCGATACCGGAAGGCATGCGTCTGATTCTGGTGGGAGATATCGACCAGCTGCCATCCGTGGGCGCAGGTAATGTGCTGCGCGACATTATTGATTCCGGTGTGTTTCCTGTCGTTCGTCTGACCAGAATTTTCCGACAGGCCCAGAGCAGCAGGATCATCATGAACGCACATGCCATTAACGAAGGTAAATTTCCTGATATTTCCAATGGCAAAAATACGGATTTCTTCTATATAGAAAAAGAAGATCCGGAAGAAGCCGTTCGGGAGATCGTCCGACTGGTAAAAAATAACCTTCCGCGTTATTATAAAACACCATGGAATCATATTCAGGTGCTGACACCGATGCAGAAAGGGATTGTGGGAGCGGCAAATCTGAATCTGGCTTTGCAGGAAGCGTTGAATCCACAGGGAGACGGTTTGCGCCGGGGCGGATATCTGTTTCGTGCCGGGGATAAGGTCATGCAGATTCGCAATAACTATGAAAAAGAGATTTTTAACGGGGATATTGGAACCGTGGAGTTTGTGGATCTGCAGGAACGGACGTTAAAAGTAAATTTCGACCAGCATATCATAGAATATGAAGCATCGGAGCTGGATGAACTGGTGCATGCTTATGCCACAACGATTCATAAAGCGCAGGGATCGGAATATCCGATCGTGGTAATGCCTGTTCTCATGAACCATTATGTAATGCTGCAGCGAAATCTGATCTACACCGGCATCACCCGTGCAAAAAAAGTCTTAGTAATAGTAGGAACCAGAAAGGCATTGTCCTATGCGGTTAGAAATGTGACTGTCACGAAGAGGAATACCTTTTTGAAGGAACGTCTATGTGAAACATAAGGTTTTCAATATGATTAAAAGTTGGTCGCAAAATTCGTAGTAAAAGTGTGTAATAGAATAAGTTGCAGGATTCTTAAAAAAGTTAAAAAAGCTATTGACAAAAAGTAAAAGGTCTTGTATAGTAGATAAAGCGTTACGGCGCATCAATTTTATAAAAAAATATGGAGAAATACTCAAGAGGCTGAAGAGGCGCCCCTGCTAAGGGTGTAGGTCGTTCGCGCGGCGCGAGGGTTCAAATCCCTCTTTCTCCGTTATTTTTTTGCCTTAAAAACAGGGCTGAGAAATAAAATTGAAAATAATGGAAAAAGTTGTTGACAAGCACAGATGCTTATGATAATATATATAAGCTGTCGCGTGAGTGACGCAACAAAACAAATAACTTTTAAATAAAGTTAAAAAAGTTGTTGACAAAGCGAAATGCTTTTGATAAAATATAAAAGCTGTCGCAAAGACAACAACAAAGAACTTTGATAACTGAACAGTGAAATAACCTTGAAAGATTCATTGAGAACAGCGAAGCAATTCGCATTTAAATGAGTTCGAGAGAACAAAGCAGAGACGAAAGTCAAAGCAACCTAAAAACAGTA
>CAVEOS010000078.1:0-11830 GCA_963617435.1 Lachnospiraceae bacterium | reverse complement strand
CCGTCTGGATAATGGATGCTATATCTGTATTGCCACTAATCTTCCGGAAGAAGAAAGAATTATTTGCCAATCAGGGATAAAATGTAGTACAGTAGAACAAGATAAAGTTCAGTATATCAGATATGAATGACAAAATGATATTGGACGCGCAGATGAGGGAAAATGTAAAATAGAAAACAGTTTACATCTGGACATTATGGTATTGTACAAAGAAGGGAAATAATAAAATGGGACATCTTGGAGCAATTAACGAAACATCTTATTTGTCTGTTCCGAATGCACCTGTCTACCGAAAAATTATGAGATGTTTTTATCGTGAATATGAGAAAATGCACTTTCAGTTATATAAGGAAGATGTATTACAATTGGTAAAGCAGGATGAGGAATTTCAGAATTATTCGATGGAGCAGTTGATACCAGATCTGGAAGCGTTGGTGAAATGGAAAAATTTAACACCGATCCAGGATCCGGGAAAAGTATATACGATAGCAGATTATAAGAATAAACAGTATCGGTATACCATGTCGGAATATGCGGTTGAAATTGAACGTCTGACTGTCCGGTTGGAAAATTTGTTCCTTGAATCCGGAAGTTTGTCAACGAATTTTTTCATAAGGCTGGAGAAAAGTCTGGAAGAAATGGAGCAGATGTCATCCGCCAGATTAAAAGAAGTAAATGAATGGTGGGGTCTTTTACAGGAAGATTTTAAACGTTTGAATCAGAATTATCAGGATTATCTGAGAGATTTCTATTCCGGGAAGGCGGATCGGTTGATGAAATCCGTGGAATTTGTTGTTCATAAAGACAAATTTATAAAGTATCTGAATGAGTTTGTACAGGAATTGCAGCATCATTCAAAAAGGATGGAACAACTTCTTTCTAAAAATATTGCATTGATGGAATCGGATATTCTGGAGAAGGTAATCATTAGTGAGATGGATATTCCACATGCAATGATGGTTGCACATGGAAATGCAGAACCGAGTATACGGGAAAATGTACTGGGAAAATGGAATTCCTTGAAAAACTGGTTTCTTGATTCGCCGGATCATGAGTGTGAATGTAAAAAAGTTTTGAAGATAACAAATGACATTATTCGAAATCTGATCCGAAATGCGGCATTGATCGTTCAGATGCAGAACTGGGGAATCAGCAGGAAAGATGATTATCGTAAGTTTCTGGAACTATTTTTGAAATGTGAGGATCTGGAAGAGGCACATCGGTTGTCTGCTCATGTATTTGGTATACAGAAAATAGAGCATTTTAAGGCAAATGAGCCACGGGAGGAAGATGGTATCAATCAGAGTGTTTTTGAGGAAATGCCAACGGAATTTTTACTGAAACCACATATAAGAAATTATCGGGAAAAAAAGAGCAAAAAAGGTTTTACAGATAAATCAGTGGAAAAAATGATGCAGAGAACGCAATATCTGCACCGGGCACAACAGCAAAAAGAAATCGTAATGCAATATATAAAGAACGGGAAAATCGTCTTCTCAGAAATTGAGGATGTGGTCTCTGCTGATACAAGAACTGTTTTTCTGCAGTGGATTACGCAGGCAAATATGAGTTCTCAGAAAAAAGGAAGTACGGAGTATGGACAACACTACCATCTGCGTTGTAAAAAGGGAACCTGTATTTTGAAATGTGAGGATGGAGATCTGACCATGCCTGAATTTATACTGGAGTTTGAAGAGTCATGAATGAAGTGAGAACGTTATTTGAAAATTTTTGGATCTGTAAAGACAGTGATAAAGAAACTTATTATAAAGTGAAACGGGATATTCCAAATTTTCAGAAATTTATCAGAGAACAGTTGGGATGGAAACTGGTTCACACAGAAAGCTTGCTGAAATTGGAAAAAATTCCGGCACATGCAGAATCATTTATGGGAATTGAAGAATTCACAGATTTGAAAGATTACTGCATTTTGTGTGTACTTCTGATGTATCTGGAAGATAAAGCAGAAGGAGAACAGTTTTTATTATCGGAACTGATTGATTATGTGGAGACACAGCTGAAAGCATATATGGAAGTTGACTGGACTTCATTCACCCAGAGAAAATCTCTGGTGCGGGTTCTGCAATTTATGGAAAAACTGAAGATGCTGCGGGTATATGAAGGAAAAAGTGAAGGATTCAGTGTACAGGCCGGTCAGGAAGTGCTGTATGAAAATACCGGTTATTCCAAGTATTTTGCGACAAGTTTTCCGGTTGATATATCCGGGTATACATCCTGGAAAGATTTTGAAAAAAGTGATTTTGAAGAGTTTGAGGAAAGCAGGGGAACTGCTCGGATCAACAGAGTATACCGTCAACTGGCTGTCTGCCCGGCATTATACTGGGATAAGAACGACGATGCGGATGCGTTATATCTGAAAAATCAAAGACAGTGGGTGGCTAAATACCTGGATGAGAACCTGGGTGGTCATTTAGACATTTATAAAAATGCCGCATTTCTGATGCTGGAGGCAGATGACTGTTATGGTGTTGTGCATCCGAGGGATGCTATGCTTCCGGAAGTGGTGCTTCTGGTGTGCGCGGAGATTCAGAAGGCATTGGTAGTGGGAAACATAAAAAAAGCAGAAAATGAATGTATTGTGCTGGAGGAGACTGTGTTTACGGATCTGCTGCTATTTTGCAGAGAAACGTGGAAACGGGGATGGAGTAAGGAATACCGGGAAATGGATGAAAAAAAGTTTATAGATACAGTATACCTGTATATGAGCCATTGGATGTTGCTGAAAAAGGAAGGAACAAACGTGATTCTTTTGCCGGCAATTGGCAGACAGACCGGATATTATCCAAGAGACTTTATGGAAAAACAGTAAATATATGCGCAAACTTTTGTTTGATGGAAAGATTCTAAGTGTACATGTAACATGACAGGAGAAGAAAAGTGGCAGATCGTTGGAAAATGCATCGTATCGGTTTTGTAAATTTCTGGTTATACGATGAGGAAGATTTTGAATTTGAAGATGGAAAGTTATTGCTTCGCGGGCAGAATGGATCGGGAAAATCCATTACGACCCAGAGCTTTATTCCATTTGTGCTGGATGGAGACCGGACACCGAGCCGGCTGGATCCGTTTGGCTCCAGTGACCGGAGAATGGAATATTATTTTCTGGGGGACGAAGGAAGAGAAGAATCCACCGGATATCTCTTTCTGGAGTTTAAAAAGGGAGAATCAGAAGAATATCGCACAATCGGTATCGGGCAGAGAGCAAAACGTGGAAAACCAATGGATTTCTGGGGATTTGTCATACTGGATGGAAAAAGGATTGGTTATGACCTGTGGCTGTACAAAGAAGTAGGATCTGCAAAGATACCATTGGATAAGAGGGAATTGAGGGCAGAACTTGGTGAACAGAATTTTTATACGGACAGTCAGAGTGAATATAAGAAACATGTCAATCAGTATATTTTTGGCTTTCGAAAGGCGGAACAGTATGAGCAGTATATAAAATTACTGGTAAAAGTGCGTGCTCCAAAGCTTTCCAAAGAATTTAAACCTACGAAAGTATATGAGATCCTGAACGATTCCCTGCAGACACTGACAGACGAGGATCTTAGGGCTATGGTAGATGCCATGGAGAAAATGGATGAGATCCAGGACAGTCTGGATATGCTGAACAGAGCATTTTCAGATGTGAAGATCATACGAAATGAATACACCAGATATAATCAGTTTATGCTCGGAAAAAAAGCTCAGATCTATCTGAACCGAAAACAGAACGTGGATGCGCTGCGCGGGGAGCTGGATGCAGAGGAAGCGCAGCAGAAGCAGCGGGAAGAAGAACAGCGTACATGCAGTCAGCGACGGGAGCAGCTGGAGGATGAAAAGAATCTGCTGCTGACGGAACGAAACGGACTGATGGATACGGATCTCGAGCAGATGGATCAGAAACTCGATATGGCCAGAACACAGCTGGATACTGCCAAAAAGGAACAGAAGTACTGGGAAGAAAAAATTCAGGAATATAAAGAACAGATTTTTGAGGGAGAGCAGCTGTTGGAAGATATTCAGGGAAGACTCGAACAAAGGCGGCAGGAACTGACAGAACAAAAGGCAGCATTGCAGGAAGAACAGGAGACGCTTCAGTGGGAACGGCACGGACATGTGATACAGATGATGGAGCAGGAAACTATTGCGGATGCAGAGGAACTGCTGAACAGCCTTGATGCGTTCAAACGTCTGATCGATGGGTGTCGGAAGACACTGCGGGAATATGCGGAGATTCTCCGGAAATATGATGAGGCAACCAGACAGTCAGAAATCCGTAAAAAAGAAAAAATCGACGGGGAGCAGAAACTTGATCTGGCACAGCAAAAAGTAGTTCAGTGTATAGAAGCATGGATCACAGATATTTTTATCGCAGAGAAAAATGCAGTGGAATGGCATCCGGAGCATGACGTATTGCAGCTGGTTGAACATAGGGCCAAAGAGTATCAGAGTGTGGAAGATGCAGGTGAAATACAGGAAATCCTGCGCAATGATTATGAGCAACAACGATTACGCTTGGCAGATATCAGACAGAAATATGATTATGAACAGAAACGGCTGCAGCAGGAACTGGAAAAGGTGCAGCAGGAACTGGAAACGATCCAAAAGCAGGAAGAACTGGAACCACAGCGGGATGCTGCCTGTGTCCGTTCCCGTATTGCTTTACAGAAAATGGGGATTGAGGCGGTCCCATTTTATAAAACCGTGGAATTTGCAGAGGGATTAGAGGACCAGGTAAGCGCAAGACTGGAGGCGCAGCTGGAAAAAACAGGAATGCTGGATGCACTGGTTGTTGCAGAACAGGATTATGAAGTGCTGACACAGAAATGTCCGGAATTTCTGGATACGGTGTTGTATGCGAAAGAAACGGGAACTTCCGATTTTACTAAGCTTGTGGTAAACCGAAATCTTTCAGAATCATTGCAGAAATCGGTGGAACGTATTCTGAGTAATATTCAGGAAGCTGAAAACACAGAAAACGGAATTTATCTCGGAACCGATGGCTGTTTCCGTCAGGGAATACTGAGTGGAAAAGCAGATAAAACAGGGGCGGCTGAGTTTGTAGGTGTGCTGGCACGAAAACAGCGCAAAGAAGCAAAAATTCATGAACTGACAGATCAGATCGTAATGCTGGAAGCTTCCATCGACGAAATTTCAGAAAAATACAGAAAAGTACAGAACAGGATGGAACTGCTCTGGCAGGAGTACCAGAATCTGCCTGGATTTTCAGCGTTAAATACAGCGCTCCGTGAGGAGAAAGAATGTGATCTGGCATTGCGTCATCTGATCCGGGCATACACAGAGGCAGACAGATGGGCGCAGGACTTAAACCAGAAGAAAAATGAGAAGTATCAGATGGTATTGAAGCAGTGTGCGTCATTTCCATACAGTCGGACGCAGGAGGCTTATGAGGAAGTAGCAGAGAGTGTTGGAATGTACCGGGATATCTGTCAGGATGCAAAACAGACGATTGTGCAGATCCAGAATGCGAGATATCAATATCGTGACAGAAAAGAGCGTATTGATCAGGCAGAACAAAATATGGACGAGGCTTTCGTACAGAAGCGTAAACAGGCCGCGCTGGTGAAACAGTACACCATTCAGATTCAGCAGATAGAAGCGTATCTGAACAGTCCGGAGATGATCCAGAAGGCAGACAGACTGAAGGAGATTAGGGAAAAACTGGATGAGATCGAGAAAGAGCGGGAAAACCTGGGACAGACGCTGGCCGTTTTACAGAATAAGATGCAGTCTTATACGGACATGATACCGAAGAAGAAAGAACAGATTCGTAAGCTTATCATAGATGAGACTCATTTAAAATCCTATTTTGAAGAAGAACTTTCCCTGAAACTGGTATTGGAACCGGGAAATGGAGCTGTATCGGAATGTGCGGAAAAAGCAGTCCGTCTGTGGCGGGAAAGCGACAGAAACCGTGAAGCGGGAGATATGCTTCAGGCTTTATATCAGGTATATCAGCGGCATAATGGCAGCCTGACAAATTATGGCACAGCGTTGGAAGAATGTTTTGGTGATATTGATATGGAAAACACTACAATGGATGCAATCCGGAAACGTGTCAGAGTTGTTTCTGTATGGAATGGGAAAAAGGTGTATCTGGAAGAATTTTATAATATTCTGAAGAATGCGATAGAGGAAACAGAACTGTTAATACAGGAAAAAGATCGGGAATTATTTGAAGATATTCTGTCACAGACCATCAGTCAGCAGCTGACAGACCGGATTGCAGAAAGTAAAAAATGGGTGGCAGACATGTCTGAACTCATGAAACAGATGGAGACTTCTATGGGCTTGCGTTTTTCACTTGAATGGAAACCACGCAAGGCCGAAAATGATGAGGAACTGGATACATCTGAACTGGAACAGATTTTGTTGCGTGACAGGGATCTTCTGACCACCGATGATATTGAAAAAGTAGCTGCGCATTTCAGAAGTAAAATCCGAACAGAAAAACAGAAAGTGGAAGAAGCCGATGGTATGATCAACTATATGGATCTGGTGCGTGATGCACTGGACTATCGTAAATGGTTTGAATTCCAGATGTTTTACCGGAAGGCAGAGGAAACGAAAAAAAATCTTACGAATGCGGCGTTTAACCGGTTCAGTGGTGGTGAGAAAGCCATGGCAATGTATGTTCCTTTGTTTGCGGCAGTAAATGCCCAGTATCAAAAGGCGGAGCATAAAGACCATCCACGGATGATTGCATTGGATGAGGCATTTGCCGGTGTAGATGATAAAAATATCAGCAGTATGTTTGAACTGGTGCACAAGCTTGATTTTGATTATATTATGAATTCCCAGGCATTGTGGGGATGCTATGAAACGGTTAAGAGTTTGAAAATAGCAGAGCTGGTAAGACCACAGAATTCAAAAGTTGTTTCTGTGATCCACTATACCTGGAATGGACATGAGAGGATGTTAGATGTACAGTAAGGAAAAAGCCTGTGCGGAATATCTCAGGAGTAAACCGGAACTGGAACGATGCGTCAGACAGTTAAAAAGGAAATGGTTATCTTTTGGAAAAGTAACCGGAAACATTATCCTTAAAAATGTGTCGGAAAAAGAACGGCAGGCTGTTGGAGGTATTCT
Source organism: Lachnospiraceae bacterium (assembly GCA_963617435.1). Lineage (GTDB taxonomy): Bacteria > Bacillota > Clostridia > Lachnospirales > Lachnospiraceae > Eubacterium_I. The sequence continues at coordinate 4,717 of CAVEOS010000078.1, read as the reverse complement.
TGGAAAAAGATTCTATGAAAAAGATATCCGTTTTTCCTGTTCTGATTTTGAAAATGCGTTGCAGAAATCCTGTTATGGACCGATTGAAATAAAAGGGGTACTGGAAGAATACTTTCAGGAACCACTGGTTACAAACCAGGAAAAAGCAGTGAGGAACGAAGAAAAAAAGCATAATTTTCTGACAGAGATAAGAACATGTATAGCTGAGATTTTAGGAGAAAACTCTGTTGTATATCAATGGGGGCTGGAATTGGAAGCGGACAGACTGTATGGGTATCAACTGTTGATGAAAGAATATCATAAAAATCCAGAGCAGGCATTGCAGCTGATGCATCACGTTGGCAAAGGGTGGATGGTATTAGAACAGTATCAAAAATCTGGAGAAATGTATCCATTGGCTGTGTTTGCGGCAGAAGTTACCGGGAATCCGCATTTTTTTGACCGTAATACAGTTGCGGGACAGCTGCTGATGCATCTGGTCTGTTATTCTTTAGGAACGGGTATACCGGAAACTGCACATCAGTGGAGAGAACAGTTGGAGATGGTATCCATAGTTTCGGATAATGTTTCGTCTATGGTACATGCGTATGGTTTACATCTGCGGACTGAAGAACAATGGCATCCGGCATATGAGGCTTTTTGCCAGATGAAGCAATCCTGCGTGGTCACAATGGAAAATCTGCAGGGGATAACAGGAGCATCTGCAGAGAATAACCGGGTCTATATCGTGGAAAATGAAATGGTATTCAGCTATCTGAACGGCCAGATGAAAGACGAAGAAGTCACATTATTGTGTACTTCCGGACAGCCAAGGACGGCGGCATTAAAATTGATTTCGCTGCTTCTGGCTGAAGGGGCAGAGGTATTTTACAGTGGGGATATTGATCCAGATGGAATGAGGATTGCCGAAAGATTGTGGAAGCGGTTTGACGGCAGGATTCATTTGTGGAGAATGGGAGTGGCAGATTATGAAGCATGCGTTTCGGAAGAACCGTTTGGAGAGACTGGAAATGTCAAGTTGGATGGCTTGGAGCATACCCGATTGAAAGTTACAGCGAAAGTGATGAAAAGCAAGGGAATGTGCGGTTATCAGGAGAATATTTTACAAGATTTGCTGGCAGATATAAAAACAAAGACAACAGAAGAAAAGAGGAAAGTAGGAGATGGATGATTTCTTATATATTTTAAAACTGCAGCTAGAAGGCCGCTTAAGTGACAATCAGACTACCGACCAGATGCACATTTACGAGGATTACATTCAGGAGCAGGTGGCCGGTGGAAAGACCATGGAGCAGGTAATGCGCAAACTCGGCGATCCAGCAAAAGTTGCAGATATGATCGTAGAGCATTATGAAAAACTGGAAAAGCAGCAGCAACGTGAAACAATTGGAAATATGACAGTGGAGGAGATTAACGCAAACGTGCAGAATCCGGAGCATGGTTTTCATGCGGAATTTATTGAAAATGAAGGATGGGATGTGCGTCTTGGGAAGTTGAAATTAAATACCTGGTATGGCACATTGATCATTCTGGGAGCAGTTCTTGGAATTTCTGTACTGATTTCTGAGATTATGCACTGATCAACTAGAATTAAAAAGTTTAGAAAAAACAAAAATAAGGCGTAATCTGTAATGAAATTGCGGGATTGACCATGTAAAAAGGGATCTTATAAGTAAAAATCATGCTTGTTAAATACGTAACAAATAAAAAGTGAAAGCAAAAATAAAACGACCAATGGGGAACATCGGTCGCTTTAAGGGGAGTATAAATAATTAATAAGGGGTATAATTGAAAAGAATATTGAAGGGAAGATTCTTTTCACATTGAATTATATAGCATTTGACCAGAAATTGCAAATAATTTAACAAACTTTTTTTGCGAAATTCACTTAAATTTCAGGCAAATTTTTCCATGCATAGAAATCGTGAAAGTTAACATACTATACCTGTAAAAATGAAACAGGAGGAATCATAAATGGCTAAAAATTATACGTCTGAAAATGATTACAAAAATGCTGACTACACAAATGGATATGTAAAAAATGCGACAGATAAGGGACAGAACAAGTCTCAGAATAAATCCCAGAACAAGAACAGTACCAATGTTGAGAACTGCGGTAAAAACGCTTCCAATGCGGATAAAAACGGCCGTTAGTGTGAGACAAGGTACAAACGGCCGGTGAAGGCATATCTTATTATAGCCGAAGGTAGTAAAAAAGCAGAAAAGGGGTGGACTGCGTGGCGGTCTGCCCCTTTTTAAATTAAAAATGATTGGGGAAAAGGATATGGGATTGTGTCTGATCAGCACGAAGGAGATTGGGGAATACCGGCGCAGATGGAAGGCCATGGTGATCGATCTGCGGGATCCAAAAGATTACCGGCAGTGGCATATTCCCGGCGCACGCAATGTGCCGGTGGAGGAATTGGAGTCGTTTATGGAGCAGATGTCCAAAAACAGGATGCTGATTTTTTACTGTCAGTATGGCAACACAAGCATTCAGGAAGGCTGCAGATATGTAAAGCGGGGATATCGCATTTGTTCGGTTGCGGGCGGAATTGACGCGTATCGGAGCTGACGGAAGCAGATTAACCTGAAATGTTATGTGATTTTATCCAATGAAAGCTGTCAGATTCTCCGCAGAATCATGATTGACAGTATAAATAAGAAACGATTATAATGATTACAAATAACGAAAGATAGCAGGAGAGAAAAGATGGAGTTACAGCAATTTATTTCTCCCTGTCATTTTGGTATGGAGGCAATTTTAAAACGGGAAATTTATGATCTCGGATACGACATTGTCAAAGTAGAAGATGGCAGGGTTACATACGAAGGTGATATGGAGACAATCTGTCGGGCAAATATTCATTTACGGACGACGGAGCGTGTGCTTTTGAAAGTCGGAGAGTTTCATGCGGAGACATTTGATGAATTATTTGAGGCAGTAAAGGCAATCCCGTGGGAGAATTATCTGCCGGTGGATGCAAAATTCTGGGTGACAAAGGCATCTTCCGTAAAAAGTAAGCTGTTTAGTCCATCTGATATTCAGTCTATTGTAAAAAAAGCGATTGTTGAGCGGATGAAGCTGCATTACGGTGTAAGCTGGTTTGAAGAGACAGGTTCTTCCTATCCGCTGCGTGTATTTTTGAATAAAGATGAGGTGACCATCGGCATCGATTCTTCCGGAGAATCACTGCACAAACGTGGTTATCGTGTATTGAGTAGCAAGGCACCGATCACGGAGACGCTGGCAGCAGCTATGATCATGCTGACACCGTGGAAGGCAGACCGTATTCTGGTGGATCCGTTTTGCGGAAGTGGAACGATTCCGATTGAGGCCGCTATGATTGCAGCAAATATCGCACCGGGAATGTCACGTACATTTTTGTCACAGACATGGAATAATCTGATTCCGATGCAACTTTGGAACGATAGTTTTGACGAGGCGAAGGAACTGGTAAATACAGATGTTGAGACAAATATTCAGGGCTATGATATCGACGGAGAGATCATCCGCGCGGCCAGAGACAATGCGAAACGTGCAGGTGTGGATCATCTGATCCATTTTCAGCAGCGTCCGGTAAGCGAACTGAAAAATCCGAAAAAATATGGATTTGTCATTACCAACCCGCCTTACGGCGAGCGTCTGGAGGAAAAAGCGGCATTGCCGAAGCTGTATCATGAGATTGGCGAAGCATTTGCAGGACTGGACAGCTGGTCAGAGTATCTGATTACTTCTTATGAAGATACAGAACGCTGCATCGGAAAGAAAGCGGACAAGAAGCGTAAGATCTACAATGGTATGCTGCGGACCAATCTGTATCAGTATATCGGACCGAAACCGCCAAAAAGAAAACGGCCGGAAGCATAGAAAAAATCGTTTTTGCGTGTGGGAAAAAGTAAGAGTACGGCGGAACACAGAAGTTACGACAGAAAAGAAGGACAGGCAGAATGAAACAGAGAATTATATTTGCAACAGGAAATAAAAATAAAATGCGGGAGATCCACGAAATCCTGGGAGATCTGGGGTGGGAGATCCTTTCCATGAAAGAAGCAGGAATCGATGTGAATATCGTGGAGGATGGCACTACCTTTGAGGAAAATGCGCTGATCAAGGCCAAGGCAGTGGCTGCACAGTGCAATGACATTGTGCTGGCAGATGATTCCGGACTGGAGATCGATTATCTGAACAAAGAACCGGGTATTTATTCTGCACGTTATGCGGGAGAAGATACTTCCTATGATATTAAAAACCAGATGCTGCTGGATCGTCTGCAGGGGGTACCGAAGGAAAAACGTACTGCGCGGTTTGTATGTGCCATTGCGGCAGTTGTGCCGGGCCATGAGCCGATCGTAGTGCGTGGAACCATTGAAGGTTATATTGGTGACAAGCCGGCGGGAGAGAACGGTTTTGGCTATGATCCGATTTTCTATGTACCGGATCTGGATTGTTCTACCGCGGAATTGTCTCCGGAGGACAAAAACGCAAGAAGTCATCGTGGAAATGCGCTGCGGGCGATGCGTGAGGAATTAAAGCAGTATATCAAATAAGAAGTATTTCTGTTTTTGTGAGAAAAATAACAAAGATATATCAGTGGTAAAATTTTAGAATTTTTTAGTTGAGAAATCATCTGAAACCAGATTTATCAAAAATTGTAGAATGGAGAAGAAAAGTGGCAGATCGTTGGAAAATGCATCGTATCGGTTTTGTAAATTT
>CAVEOS010000077.1:0-11940 GCA_963617435.1 Lachnospiraceae bacterium | reverse complement strand
GGACTTTTTTGAAAAAAGGTGGAGAAAAAATAAAAATGGAATCTCAGAAGCCGCAAAAATACAGGCTTAGAGATTCCGAGAGACTATTATTGAAAAAAGGAGAAGCTATTATGAGAGCGGAACAGAATTTCAAATGGGAAAAACTTTCACTGGGTACCTGTTATTACCCGGAGCATTGGGATAAAAAACTGTGGCATGACGATCTTCGCCGCATGAAAGAAAATGGAATTTTTACCATTCGAATCGCAGAATTTGCATGGAACAAGATCGAGCCAAAAGAAGGGGAATTTACTTACGAATTTTTTGATGAATTTCTGGATGTGGCAGAAGAGGAACAGATGAAGGTGATCTTTGGCACACCGACAGCGACACCGCCGGTCTGGCTGACGGAAAAATATCCGGAAGTGTTGAACTGCCGTCTGGATGGCACACCGTTTTATCATGGCATGCGCCGTCATTATAATTACAATTCTCCGATTTATCAGGAATTGTCTGCCCGAATTGTCAAAAAAGTGGCGAAACATTACGGCAAACGTCCGTGTATCGTGGGCTGGCAGATCGACAATGAGTTAAACTGTGAAGTGGACGAGTTCTATTCTGAGAGCGATACCCTTGCGTTCCGTGAATTTCTGAAGAAAAAATATAAAACACTGGACGCACTGAATGAGGCATGGGGAACCATTGTGTGGAACCAGACGTATACAAATTGGAAAGAGATTTATGTACCGCGTACGACAGTGCATGATTCCACAAATCCACATCAGGTGTTAGACTACTATCGTTTTATTTCCGACAGCACGATCCGTTTCTGCAAAATGCAGAGCGATATCATCCGCAAATATAAGAAACCGGAGGATTTCATCACCACGAACGGTATTTTTGGAAATGTGGACAACCACAAGATGGAAGATGAGTGTCTGGATGTACTGACCTATGATTCCTATCCGAACTTTGCATACTGCCTGATTGAAGATCCGAAGCATTCCGATGACCTCAACGACCGGAAATGGAGCAAAAACCTGACGGAAGTACGTTCCATCTGCCCGCATTTTGGCATCATGGAGCAGCAGTCCGGCGCAAATGGCTGGAATACACGGATGGAAGCACCGGCACCGAAACCGGGTCAGATGACCTTGTGGACCATGCAGAGTATCGCCCACGGCGCTGATTATGTCAGCTTTTTCCGCTGGCGTACCGCTACCGTAGGAACTGAGATCTACTGGCATGGAATTTTAGATTATGACAATCGCTATAATCGCAAACTGGCAGAAGTAAACCGAATCTGGCATCGGGTACAGGCGATTGAAGGCGTGACCGGCGCAGAATACAAAGCGGCATTTGCCCTGGTCAAAGATTATGACAATGTGTGGGATGCACAGCTGGATGTATGGCATGAGCGTCTGATGAAAAAGAGCGAAAAAGAGATTTTCGTGGCAGCACAGCTCAGTCACACACCGATGGATGTCTTCTATTTGAAAGACAGCACAGAACCGGAAGAACTGAAAAAATATCCGGTATTGATTTATCCGCATCCGTTGATCCTGACAAAGAAACGCGCGAAAGTGTTGAAAGAGTATGTAAAAGCAGGTGGAAAACTGATCATCGGCGCGCGCACCGGTCAAAAAGACAAACATGGTCATTGCGTGATGACGCCGATGCCCGGACTTCTGACAAATGTGAGTCATACTGATGTAAAAGAATTTACTTTCGTGGGACCGGCAGATGAACCGGTATCTATGGAATGGAATGGCAGAGAAATTGAGACGGGTATTTTCAATGATGTTCTGGCTGCAGCAGGCGAGGGTGTGGAAGTGCTTGCAAAATACACATCCAATTATTATGCGGGCCGTCCGGCGCTGATCCGTACCAACACGCAGCAGGGATATACGTTGCACTTTGGCGGAACCTTTACCCGTCAGAATGTGACAGAATTTCTGACATATACTGGTGTGATCGATCCGTGGAAAGAGCTGATCGAGCTGCCTGCTGACTGTGAGATTGCAGTACGTGAGAAAAACGATGCGAAGTACATTTTTGTATTGAATTACAGCAGTGAGAAACAGAACATCACATTAAAAACACGGATGACAGATCTGTATACAACCGCAGACAGCGAAGGTGAGATCGCACTGGAGCCGTATGAGACAAAGGTATATCAGATTTGAAATACCTAATGCAATTTGCGCTAATAGCGTTTTCCCGATAAAAATAGAGATAGAAAAATCACTATTGGAAAACAAATGAAAATAACATGGAGTAGTAGTGTAGTATGAATTTATATTTTGCACCGCTGGAGGGAATTGGCGGCTATATTTATCGAAATGCACAGGCAGATTATTTTGAAAAAGCAGATAAATATTTTTCGCCGTTTCTGGCACCGAACCAGAACCGCAGCATCAGTCCGAAGGAATACAAGGACATTGCACCGGAACATAACGAAGGTATTACACTGGTTCCGCAGATCATGGCAAACAATGCAGAAATTTTTCTGAAAGCGGCGCAGGAATTGGAGCAGCTTGGATATAAGGAAATTAACCTAAATCTGGGTTGCCCATCCCGCACGGTGGTGACAAAATACCGGGGCGCAGGATTCTTAGCAAAACTGGATGCGCTGGAACAGTTTCTGGAGGAAGTATACAGCAAACTTAATATCCGGCTGTCTCTGAAAACCCGACTGGGCATGGAAGATGAGGAAGAATTTGAACACTTGCTGGAGATATATAATAAATTTCCGGTGACGGAACTGATCATTCATCCGAGAGTACAGACAGATTATTACAAAAATACTCCGCGAATGGAAAGTTTTCTGGAGGCACTGGAAAAATCAAAAAATCCGGTTGTGTACAATGGAGATATTTTCAATAAAGAGAAATATCAGCAGGTACTGAAACAGATATCGGGCGAAGAAAATGATTTGGATTCGAAATATGAGAACGAAAATGCTGCAGTCGAGGAAAAAGATGATAGAGATATTTTGGGTGTAATGCTTGGACGAGGTGTATTGGCAAATCCGGCATTATTTGGTGAAATACGGGGAACGGAAAAACTTACCAAGGATCGTCTCTGGGAGTTTCATGAACGTCTGCTTGCAGATTATACGCAGGAGATGTCCGGGGAACGGAATGTACTTTTTAAAATGAAAGAGCTGTGGTTTTATCTGGCCTGGTCGTTCACTAATACGGAAAAATATGAGAAAAAGATTCGGAAGGCGCAGCATTTGTCAGATTACCGCCTGGTAGTAAAACAATTATTTTACGAGCAGGAGTTGCGCTAGCTGGCATTTCTGGCTATAATGTGAGGAGCAACCCGTAGTAGTTTGGACTAATCCCCTATATTTATCGTGGGAAAAGCCCACAAAATAAATGAGTAAAAAATTATATGGAGTGTATTGCAATGAAAATTACAGAGGACATTATTTATGTAGGCGTAAATGATCACGAAGTGGATCTGTTTGAAGGACAGTATATCGTTCCGAACGGAATGGCATACAATTCTTATGTGATCCGTGATGAAAAAATCGCCGTTATGGATACCGTAGATGGCAATTTCGGTGAGGAATGGCTGGCAAATATCGAGAGCGTGCTGGATGGCGCGACACCGGATTATCTGGTTGTTCAGCATATGGAGCCGGATCACGCAGCAAATATCGAAGTATTTGCTGAAAAATATCCGAATGCACAGATTGTTGGAAATGCCAAGACATTTACCATGATGAAAAACTTTTTCCGTGGATTGAATCTTGAAGGAAAAATAGTAGAAGTAAAAAATGGTGAGACATTAAGTCTTGGAAAACATGAGCTGACATTTGTATTTGCACCGATGGTTCACTGGCCGGAAGTTATGGTAACATATGACAGCACAGATAAAGTCCTGTTCTCCGCAGATGGATTTGGAAAATTCGGCGCATTAGATGTAGAGGAAGACTGGGATTGCGAGGCACGCCGTTACTATATCGGAATCGTTGGAAAATACGGTGCACAGGTACAGAACCTGTTGAAAGCAGCTGCAACTTTAGATATTCAGATCATCTGCCCGTTACATGGACCAGTTCTGACAGAAGACCTTGGACATTATATTGAGAAATATGACATCTGGTCCTCTTATAGTGTAGAGTCCAAAGGCGTTATGATCGCATATGCATCCGTTTATGGAAATACAAAAAAAGCAGCAGAGCTGCTGGCTGAGAAGCTGAAAGCAAAAGGCTGCCCGAAGGTTGTTGTATGTGATCTTGCCCGTGAGGATATGGCAGAGGCCGTAGAAGATGCATTCCGTTACGGAAAACTGATCCTGGCAAGTGTAACTTACAATGGAGATGTGTTCCCGTTCATGAAGACATTTATCGAGCATCTGACAGAGCGTAATTACCAGAAACGTACCATTGGTCTTATTGAGAATGGTTCCTGGGCTCCGACCGCTGCACGTGTGATGACAGGAATGTTTGAGAAGAGCAAAGAGATTACATGGCTGGAGACTTCCGTAAAGATTATGTCTTCCTTAAGTGAAGAAAATGAAAAAGAACTCGACGCTATGGTAGAGGAACTTTTATAGTTTCTTGCAATTTAATACGTGAGATAGTGAAAGCGCCAGCCATCAATCTTACCTCTGCAGCTAACAATCGCTTGCCGAGGAAAGATTGCCTGACTGGCGCTATATACGTTACGACGGTTATGTATTTTCGTTATATGTATAACGGTAGTTGTGATAGTGTTGTAGTTATCCGTTTTGTATGAGTGTGCTTATTTTGTAGATAAATTTCATAGTGTAAATAGAGAAAACGCAGTATCTTTTCACGGTAAACGATTAAGCGAGTGACTGAGTTTTGCGAGTTTTGCGCGAGTGGGAAACGACCAGCTTTTATAGGAGTTGCGAGCGAGCGCGATAAAACCGAAGCAAAACGAGGGTAACGAACGTCTAGTGTCCGGGAAAAGATACTGCGTTTTCGGATTAATAAAATTAAATTTAAAGAAATAATTCCAGCACGAACACCACGATGCAGGACAATACCGCCACCTGGAACAGACTTCGTCCACACCACGCAAGTATAATACCCACGATCAGCGCCGCAAGTCCCGCAACCGGACTGTTTGTCGCTTCCATAATCGCCGGAAACGTCATAACTGCCAGAGTGACATAAGGCACATAATATAAAAACGACCGGATGGTTTTATTTTTTATCTCTTTTCGGATCAGTGTCAGCGGCAGGACACGGATCAGGTAGGTCACGGCAAACATGACCAGAATGTAGATATAAATATTATGCTTCATGTTCGTCTTCCTCCTTTACCGGGAACAGCACCGCTGCGATTCCGGCAATGACCACGGTCAGAATAATGGTACGGATGCCGGATGAAATATTGGAAATTACCGGCAACAGGGAGAATATGTAGCTGGAAACCATGGAGATGGTGACTAGCACAGCGATAACTTTGCTTTTTCGTGCAGGCGGAATGATAATAGCAAGAAACATGCCGTACAATCCCACGCTTAAAGCACTGACGATATTTGCCGGAAGGATGTTTCCCATAATAACGCCCAGGAAGGTCCCGACCGCCCAGCCCGGAAGCGCCAGTGTCATCATACCGTAATTGTAAAACGGATTCAGTTTACCGGGTTCTGAAACTGCGACACCGAAAATCTCATCGGTAACATCATAGCCCACCAGCATACGGTGTAAAAGTCCGGTTTCCGGAGAAAACTTCTGGCTTAAGGAACAGGACATCAGCAGGTAACGTGCGTTTGCCACAAGTTCCATCAAAATCATTTCAAAATAAGATCCACCGGCAGCGATGACCGTAAATCCGGCATATTGTCCGGCGGAAGCATTACAGGCCAGGCTGGTGAGCATCGCCTGCCAGGCTGTCATTCCCGCATTTCGCGCGGTAATTCCCAGGGTAAAGGAAACGGCCAGATATCCGAGACAGATCGGCATGCCATTCTTGATACCTTTCAGGTAATAATATTTGTTTTTCTGTTTATCCATTGATTTATCCCCTTGCAGATTGCATACACTACATTTTGTCCAGAATGGAATTTCCACGTTTTTGGGTTAGATGTTTGATAACAAGGAAATGATCACCAACTGGACGTTATGTATTAGTGTAACATTTCACTTGCATTTCGTCCAATAAATCTTTATACTTGCTAAGGTTACAATAAAATCAGAAACAAAAATAGTGAAACTGTAACAGATATTTTTGCAAGATAAAATGAATGACAGGATATGATAGTTATAAGAATTTGTTCGTTTCATCGATAAAAAACGATAATTATTAGAGGAGGGAGTGCTGTTAGATGACAAAGACAAAAACTCTGACAGAGGGAACACCGTGGAAACAGATCCTTTTGTTTTCCATCCCGATTTTCTGGGGAAACGTGTTCCAGCTGTTGTACAGTCTGGTAGATACAAAAATTGTAGGAAGTACGCTTGGAACGGAAGCGTTGGCGGCAGTTGGATCCGTGTCCACTTTACATACGCTGATGACCGGATTTTTAAATGGTCTGACGCTGGGATTTTCCCTGATCACGGCCATGTACTTTGGTGCAAAAAGCTGGGAAAAGCTGAAAAAATCCTTTGCGACGGCGATCACACTTGGTGTTGTGACAACCGCAGTGCTGGTAGTGGCGCTGATGATTTTTCTGCATCCGGTTCTGAATTTGCTGCATGTGCCGGATGCGCAGTATACAATGGCTTATTCTTATATCAGTGTGCTGATCGTTGGCCTGTTTGCTACGCTGCTTTATAATCTGTGCGCAAATACACTGCGTGCCATCGGGGATGCCATTACGCCGCTGATCTTCCTGATCGTGTCAACGGTCAGCAACATCGGCCTGGATTATCTGTTTATTCTGGGCTTTCAGATGGGCGTACAGGGCGCTGCATTTGCAACGGTACTGGCACAGTTGCTTTCCGTTGTATTATGTTTTATTCGAATTTTTCGGAAATTTCCGATTTTATATCTGAAAAAAACGGATTTTCGTCTGGATAAAGAAATGGTATCGGAAATGTATAAGAGCGGTCTGTCCATGGGACTGATGTCCTGTCTGGTCAGCATCGGAACCATTATGCTGCAGTCTGCCATCAACACACTGGGAACAACCGTGATCGTGGCTCACACAGCAGCCAGAAAAGTATTTGAGATCATGGCGCTGCCAAACAGTGTTCTGGGATCTGCCATGGCAACTTACAGCGGACAGAATTACGGCGCAAAGCGTTTTGACCGTATCCGTCAGGGACTGAAGGCTACGCTGATCATTGTGGCAATCTGGGCGGTGATCGTGTTTATCATCTGTCATACTGTAGAAGGTCGGTTGATCCAGTTCGTGGCCAGCACCACAGACCCGGATGTGATCTACTGGGGCAGTACCTATCTGAAATTTGATATGTCCTTTATCGCTGTGTGCGGCGTGATCGTAATTTTACGAAATACCATGCAGGGATTTGGCGACCGCGTGATCCCGGTATTTTCCAGCTGTATCGAGCTTGCGGGCAAAATTATTTTTGCCTTTGTATTTGCACCGCTGTTTGCATACTGGGGCATCATCTGGGCGGAACCGGTGGTGTGGATCGCCATGGTCATTCCGCTGATTATAAAAATGGTGCGTACACTGAAAAAGAACACATGAAAATGCGCTATGAAAAAAATAAGTGTTGATTTATATAGTAAGAACAGATAGAATAGAACCATCTGCGAAGACTCAAAGGAGAGTGTTCAAACAGAATTCAATGGAGAATTCTGAAACTAACAAAAGGAGGAATTGGATATGCCGATTAAAATACCGGATTCACTGCCGGCCACAGCAGTTCTTGAAAGTGAGAATATTTTTGTTATGACGGAGTATCGGGCGATGCATCAGGATATCCGTCCCTTGAATGTGCTGATTCTGAACCTGATGCCGACGAAAGTCGTCACGGAGAATCAGTTACTTCGAAAACTTTCAAACACGCCGCTTCAGATCAAGGTAGAATTTTTACAGACGGCCAGTTATACACCACAGCATGTGGATCAGGAGCATATGGAGTCATTCTACACGACATTTGAAGAGGTAAAAGACCGCTGGTTCGACGGACTGATCATTACCGGCGCACCGCTGGCGTTTGTGCCGTATGAAGAAGTACATTACTGGAAAGAACTTTGCAAGATCATGGACTGGGCAAAGACACATGTACATTCTACGATGCACATCTGCTGGGGAGCCCTGGCAGGACTCTATTACTATTTCGGTATTCCGACCGTGGAATATCCGGAGAAACTTTCCGGAGTATATAAGAATACCGTATTAAAACACAGTTCACCGTTATTCCGGGGATTTGATGATGTATTCAACGCACCGCATTCCCGTGAAGTCGGTATTCTGAAAGAAGATGTAGATAAAGTCCCGGAACTGGAACTGATCGCTGACAGTGAGCAAGGCGGTCCGACAATTTTGAAAACGACGGATTCCAAAAAATTTTTTGTTCTTTGTCATCTGGAATATGATACCAATACGTTGGCACTGGAGTATCAGCGTGATCTGGAAAAAGGACTGAACCCACATATTCCGTACAATTATTATCCGGATGATGATCCGACAAAGAAACCGGTAGTAACCTGGCGTTCTGCAGGTCAGCTGCTGTTTTCAAACTGGTTGAATTATTATGTATATCAGACCACACCATATGATATTGGAAATAAATAAAATTTTCGTATCAGATCATGAAAGGCGGTGATCAGTATGGGACGAAGAATCGCAATTGGTATTCAGCGGTTTGATACGTTGCGGGAAAATAACTATTTTTACATTGACAAAACAGTGTTTATCAGAGAATGGTGGGAATCCGGTGATGCGGTGACGCTGATCACGCGTCCACGCCGTTTTGGAAAAACTTTGAATATGAGCATGGTAGAGCAGTTTTTTTCCCAGACGTATGCGAAACGAGAAGATCTGTTTCAGGGATTGAAAATCTGGCAGGAAGATTATTATCGAAAACTTCAGGGCACATACCCGGTGATCAGCCTGTCCTTTGCAAATGTCAAGGATGACAGTTATGACAATGCATATCGGAAAATTTGTCAGCTGATTTCTGATATTTATACACGGCATAGTTATCTGCTTCAAAGCGAACATTTACAGGAAGAGGACAGAACCTATTTCCGCAGTGTCAGAGTTGGCATGGATGAGGCAACTGCGTCCATGGCATTGTACAAACTCAGCGATTACCTGTATCGGTATTATGGGCGGAATGTCATCATACTTCTGGATGAATATGATACACCAATGCAGGAGGCATATGTGGGGGGATTCTGGCCGGAACTGACGAATTTTATTCGGAATCTGCTGAATTCTACCTTTAAAACAAATCCGTGGCTGGAACGGGCTTTGTTGACAGGAATTACCCGGATGAGCAAAGAATCTATTTTTTCGGATCTCAATCATTTGAAAGTGGTTACGACGACATCAGAGGAATATGCAGATTCTTTTGGGTTTTCTGAAGCGGAAGTATTTGCCGCCATGGATGAATATGGATACACGCAAAAAGAAGAAATAAAACGCTGGTATGACGGTTTTGCGTTTGGAAGCCAGAAGGATATTTACAATCCATGGTCAATTCTGAATTATCTGGATACCGGAAAAGTGGCGCCTTATTGGGCAAATACAAGTTCCAATCATCTGGTAGGAAAGTTGATTCAGGAGGGAAGCCGCGAGATTAAGACTTCGTTTGAACAGTTATTAAAGGGAAAATCCATTCGTACCACAGTGGAGGAGCAGATTGCCTATGAACAGCTGGATCTGAGTGAACGTGCGGTCTGGAGCCTGTTACTGGCCAGTGGTTATATGAAAGTGGTGTCGTATGAAGAATATGATCCGATGGGGGAAAGCCTGCCGGAGTATGAACTGACACTGACAAATTTGGAAGTAAGACTGATGTTTCGCAATATGGTGGCGCAATGGTTTTCACAGGCTGAATCTGATTACAATGATTTTCTGAAGGCACTTTTGCTCGGTGATGTAGACGCGATGAATGAATATATGAACCGGGTAGCTCTCGTTACATTCAGTTCATTTGATACTGGAAAACATCCGTCTGCAAAAAATGAACCGGAGCGTTTCTATCATGGATTTGTGCTGGGACTGATGGTAAATTTGCAGGATCGATATTATATTACATCGAACCGGGAGAGCGGATATGGGAGATATGATATTCTGCTGGAGCCAAAGCATGCATCAGATGATGCGATCATTATTGAGTTTAAGGTGCAGAATACCAGACGGGAACAGACTCTGGAAGATACGGTTCAATGCGCATTGCAGCAGATTGAAGAGAAAAAATATGATACAGAACTTTTGAAAAAAGGCATTTCACCGGAGCGGATTCGAAAATATGGATTTGCTTTTTGCGGGAAAGAAGTGCTGATTGGATAAAAAAGCACTTCGTGCAAACGATGCACACTCGCACGAGAAGAAATTGTTGCTTCGCAACCGTGCTCGGCGCGGACAAGAAAGATGTGCTATTAACAATTTTATTCGTGTAAGTGTGTGCTGGCACACTTTCTTGCAAATTGGAAACAACCAAAGGTGTGTTATATAGGAGAATCTTTTAGTGCTATAATCATATGAAATTCATGATTTTCTTCAGAGTAATAGTAGTCCATATTTCCCTGATAGCGATTTACGACTCTTTCTATAATTTTTAATCCGTGTCCGTGAAGTTCTTTGTTTTCTTTTGTGGTTTTTAAATGTTTACCTGTGCCGGAAAAAGGATTTTTCCGGCAGGAATTTACAAGTGTAATAATTGTAAATGCTGTCTGTGGTTGTTGGTGGATTGCCAGTTCAATAAATGAATCAGGGATATATCTGGCAGCTTCCAGTGCGTTATCCAACAAATTACAGAACAGAGAAGTCATGTCTGTTTCGGTTAAAAATGTGCAGGTATCTTTTCGTATATCAGCTCGAAATTCAATATTGTCATTTCTGCACTGCAGGAGATATCTGCAAAAGATGGCATTCAGTAATTCATGATTGCAGAGACGGACAGAAGTTTGCAGTTCAGAGGAATTGATCAATGTGTTAATATAGTCATCTATCTTTTCTGCTTCACCATTTTGATTCAGAATCGAAATGGATTGAAGGTGCTTTTTGATATCATGAATAAAACGATTTTTGTTTTCTGTTTCTGTAATCAATGCTTTATAGTATTCGGAGATATCTTGTTCCCGCTGGAGAAGCAGCTGGAGATCAGAGTATTCATTGCTTCTCTTTACGATGTAATTATGTGTCATGACAATAAAAATGTTTAGCAAAAATAGTAAAATAGTCGAAATTATGAGTATTTTACTTAGGGTAGGAGACAGAGTTGTTTGGGTTCTAAATTGAACAAACATGCATATAAAAAAGATAGAAATACTAGGAGGAACAACTAAAAATAAGGATGGTAGAAATTTTGCGTGTTGGAAAGTATATCTGGATGCACGGAGTTGTATGATGAGCATAGTTAAAAAATATAACAATTTACTTAATGTAATAGGGATAATCCAAATCTGAAAATCTTCCCATGACAAAAAAGAATAATTATATGGATATTGAAATATAAGAATTACAATACCGTCATATAAACCCATTATTATTACAGAAATAATAGAATGAAATAATGCTGAAAAACAATTGATATCATACAATAAATATAAAAACAAAAAATTACCAAGGCATAAACATAGAAAATTTAAAGGTGGCATTCCAAGAAAAAAAATCGCAAAGAGAATCGTGTAGATAGAGGCTATAGAAGCGCAAAGCTTTGCTACAGAACATTTTGCAACAAAGATAGCAGAGCAATACTGTAAAAATACAAAACCTTCAAACAAGAAAACAATGAAAAAGCAAATGTAGATGCCGGGCATAGTTATTACCTCATACTTTCTAAATATAGCAAATAAGCAGATTTGAACTCAGTGTATTTCCTTCTTG
>CAVEOS010000076.1:0-12404 GCA_963617435.1 Lachnospiraceae bacterium | reverse complement strand
GTCATATACACCGTCGATTGCTTTTGCAAGCAGGATAACGTCTGCCTCGATCTCGATGGCACGCAGAACAGTTGCTGTATCTGTGGAGAAATACGGATGACCGGTTCCACCTGCGAAAAATACAACCATTCCTTTTTCAAAATATTTGTTTGCACGGTCTTTGGAAAACAGTTTTGTAAAGGAACCGCACTCAAATGGTGTCAGTACGTTTGTCTTCATTCCTACGGAACGGAAGATCTCAGATACGTAAATACAGTTCATAACAGTTGCAAGCATACCGATCTGATCTGCTTTTGTACGGTCGATGGTCTCGCTGGTACGTCCTCTCCAGAAGTTTCCTCCGCCGATTACGATACCGACTTCAATTCCCTGATCTACTAACTGTTTTACCTGATTTGCAACAACGGTAACGGTTGCCTCGTCAAAACCAAATTTTTTATCTCCTGCCAGCGCTTCTCCGCTCAGCTTCAGTAAAACTCTCTTCATAAGAATTCTGTCCTTTCTTTTTATTTACTTTCATTATTTCATTCATTACCTGTTACAGTTCACACGCGCCATTCGCAAAACGCCCTTTGGGCTTCTCCGTAGCTGCGCTCCTATTTTTGCTCATAAAAAGGCGCTCCCTCCATCACTATATATCCAGGTAATTCCTCATGCAAGCATGATTATTCCCTGAATATATGTGATGGGTGAACTGTAATCATTATATCATACCTTTACATATTATGGTAGCGAAAATTACTCGCAGTAAACACCGCCGCATTTTTCGATACAGGCCTTTGCCACCACATTCATGGCATCAATGTAAAAGTCCGGATTCAGGCTGTAATTGACATTTAATACAGACAATTCTGTGCACGCAAGGATCACTGCATCGCAACCCTGTCCACGCAGTTCATGCACCACGTTCATAAACTGATGACGGTCACCTTTCTCACCACGTTTGATCTGCTCATAGATCAGAGACATGACATCTTTCTGGCGCTCCTCTGACGGATATACCACCTCAATGCCGTATTTTTCCAGTGCTTTTTTGTACATACCGCCCTTGACAGTTCCATCTGTCGCCATGACGCCGACTTTCTTTCTGCCCCGCTCGGATGCGTAATGTGCGGTCTCCTCGATCATGTTGATAAATTTACCGTTTGTCAGCTCCTGCAGACGGTCTGCAAAATAATGACAGGTGTTACATGGAATTGCAAAATATTCACATCCAAGCTGTTCCATACCGTGGATATCTTTTGCAATAATGTCCCAGAGATAATCCTGCTTTCCACACAAAATGCATTCCGTACGATCCGGAATGGATGCATGGTTATAAATGAGAATGTCCAGATGCTCACGGTCATTGTTTACCGATGTGTTGTCGATAATCTTTTTATAAAAAAGTACCGTCGCTTCCGATCCCATTCCTCCTAAGATTCCTAATTTCTTTTTTTCCATATGCTTATGGTTTCCTTTCCTTTATAATAAAAGGGTATTTTTTCCTGTAAAAATGTATCATAACACACTTTTTCGCTTTCGACTATATCAAATCTGTTTTTTGGTGTCAACCACATGCGTTTTATGACGAACTATAACATAATTTTTTCCCGGAAATAAACTTGTATAAATGGCGCATCTGGTATAAAATAATTCAGGAATCTTGATAGAATTAATTTGGAGGATTATAGATATGGAATTTAAAAACCAGCCATTCATACCAATGCTTTTTGGCGGCGACATCAATACATACAGTGTGGCCCGTGCATTTTATGAAGAATATCAGGTAAAAACATATGTATTCGGAAAGTTTCCAAGCGGCCCGAGTTACAATAGCAACATTATCGAATATCATGCAAATTTAAAAATTGATACAGACGAAGTATTTATGCAGACCGTCCGCGATTTTGCCGCTGCACACGCAGACAAAACCGTCCTCACCATCGGCTGCGGCGATTCTTATGTGGCACTGTGCAGCCGCCACAAAGACGAAATGCCGGAAAATGTCATTGCTCCGTACATTGATTTTGAACTGATGGACAGACTGCAGCAGAAAGAGCTGTTCTACCGTCTCTGCCGTGAGCACGACATTGATTTCCCGGATACCCTTGTATTCCGTTACGGCATGGACATGGATTTTGAACTGCCGTTCTCTTTCCCGGTCATCTTAAAACCGTCCAATTCCGTTATGTACTGGGAACATGAATTCCCGACACAGGAAAAAGTATACAAAATTGATAACGACAAAAAATTAAAAGATACCATCCGTCAGATCTACGATGCAGGATACACTGATTCCCTCATCATTCAGGACACCATTCCTGGCAATGACGAGTTCATGCGTGTACTGACCTGCTTCTCCGGCAAGGACAAAAAAGTAAAAATGATGTGTCTCGGACACGTTCTCTTAGAGGAGCATACACCACACGGTTCCGGTAACCATGCTGTTATCATCACAGAGCCGCAGGAAGAACTGATGACAAAAGTCAAAGATCTGTTAGAGACCATCGGCTATGTCGGATTTTCCAATTTTGATATCAAATACGATGTCCGCGACAACCGTTACAAATTCTTTGAGATCAACACCCGTCAGGGACGTTCCAACTACTATGTGACAGGTTCCGGTTTCAACGTAGCCCGTTACTTCGTCGAAGAGTTTGTATACAACAAGGACATTCCGTTTAAAATTGCAAAAGACGAACATCTCTGGATGGTTGTACCAAAGGCGGTTGCCCGCAAATATGTACATCAGCCGGAAAACAAAGAAAAATTAAACCGTCTGATCCGGGAAGGCAAAGTTGTAAATCCGGTATTCATGAAAGGTGATTTCAACTTTAACCGCTGGCTGCGTATGGTCAAAAACCACTTCAGCCACTTCCGTAAATTTAAAACATACTACCACTAAAAACAGAGAGGAATACTTATGATTACTTATACACAGCAGGATTATCTGAATACCCTGACAGAAGCCGGTCTTGTGACAGACAGCGATCTGTACGGTCATGCCGCTGATTTTGTTCAGGGATTAACTTACAATTCCAAAGAAGCTGCATCCGGAACCTTATTTGTCTGTAAAGGAGCAGCTTTCCGCCCGGAATATCTGGCAGACGCTGTTTCCCACGGCGCTACTTTGTATGTCAGTGAGCAAAAATTTGATCTGGATACAGAAGTTCCATACATTTTAGTTTCTGACGTCAGAAAAGCAATGCCGTACCTTGGCAGACTCTTTTATAACGATCCATCCAAAGATCTGAACCTGATTGGTGTCGGCGGAACTAAGGGAAAATCTACCACCGCTTACTATGTAAAAGCCATCGTGGATGACTATATGGCAAGCCTTGGCAAAAAAGAGAGCGCTGTCATCTCTTCCATTGATGTTTATGACGGCGTGACAAAAGTGGAATCCCACATCACCACACCGGAAAATATCGAACTGATGCAGCATTTCCGCAATGCCGTAGATTTCGGAATTGATTTTCTTGAAATGGAAGTATCCAGTCAGGCTTTAAAATACGGCCGTGTGGAGCAGATCATGTTTGACGCTGCCATCTTCCTTAATATTTCTGAGGATCATATCAGTCCGATCGAGCATCCTGATTTTGAAGATTACTTCTCTTCCAAGTTAAAAATGTTCGCACAGACGAAAAATGCGCTGATCAATACAAACTCTGATTATTTTGAGCGTGTTGCCGAAGTTGCAAAAGCAGCTCCAAATGTAATCACATTCGGTACCAACGAAGGCAGTGATGTTTACGGCTATGATATTGAAAAAGTAGACCACGAAATCCACTTCTGTGTAAAATGTGACCGCTTTGATGAGGCTTTCGCGCTGACCATGCCGGGACTTTTTAACGTAGAAAATGCACTGGCTGCCATCGCTGCCGCTTATGTATTTAACATTCCGGTTGAGTTTATGAAATCCGGCCTGTACCGTGCACGTTCCTCAGGAAGAATGGAAACTTATATGTCCGCAGACAAGAATGTCATCGCTGTTGTAGACTATGCCCATAACAAATTAAGCTTTGACAAACTCTTCTCTTCCACCAGAAAAGAATATCCGGATTATGATATCATTTCCATTTTTGGCTGCCCGGGTAAAAAAGCAGTGATCCGCCGCCGCGACCTTGGAACCATTGCCGGTATGTACTCCAAAAAAGTATATCTGGTTGCAGAGGATCCGGGTGCAGAACCGGTAGAACAGATCTCCAAAGACATTGCGCAGTATGTAGAAGCACAGCATTGTCCGTATGAAATGATCGAAGATCGTGGAGAAGCTATCCACAAAGCGATCATGGAAGCAGAAGGAAAAACAATCCTGCTGATCACAGGAAAAGGAAACGAGACCCGTCAGAAATATGGCACCGAGTATCTGGACTGCCCGTCTGATGTGGAATATACGAAAAAATATCTGGCTGAGTACGATGCGGCTCACTAAATTTTTCCGAAAACTAACAGATATTTCGTATTAACACGATTAAATTCTATATTTTACAAATAGAAAAAGCAATTGTTGAAAACGTGTCATAGCGTTCTCATCAATTGCTTTTCTTTTTATTTCATCTACATTCAGAAATATATAATAGCATTTATATTTCTATTCGATAACTTCCGTATCCTCCTGCACTGTAGGTTCTGCCTGCGTCTCAGGATAATAAATATAATTGCATTTCAACACTTCACTTGACATTCCGTTTTCATCGATTGCTACCAGAGATAAAATATTATTTCCCTCCGGAATATCGATCGGACCGGTATAGCGCGCTGAGTTTCTGGTCGGTGTGCTGTCACCCCAGGTATAATAAACGGTGGTTCCTGATGGGACATGAACGGTAACGGTGGATGCCTGATGGAACGTACCGCCATCCGGTGATACACTTGGTGTATCCGGCGCATCCAGTTCGATCACATATTTTGCAGATACCGTTTCACTGTAATGACCATCTTTATCCATGGCAACAGCCGTCAACGTAATTTTTCCCTGCTCTTCAACGGAAAAGGCATCCTCGTACAACGTATCGTCGCTGGTCGGTGTGCTTCCATCCAGGGTATAATAAATTTTCAGGCCTTTTCCCTTGACAGAAAGTGTCACTTCCAGAAATCCATTGTAATTGCCGCCTTCCGGACTGATCACCGGAGTTTCCACCAGATAATCATCAAACAATGCCAGAATCTCCTCATCAGACGCTTTTTCCTTTAATGCCAGGATCTGATCATAAGAATCCATGGAATCATACAATTCCAACAGGTTCTTATAAGCATCCGTGCAGCCCGGATCCTGATCGATCACCTGCAGAAATACCGTTTCTGCCTGATCATTGTCCTTCATCTGCACATAAATCTGTCCCTGAAACAGCATGGCCTCCTGATTGTCCGTATCCAGCTGTAACGCATGATTTACATAGTTTAACGCACTGGTATAATTCTTCTGACTGAGTGCTTCATTTGCTTTCTTCAGCTGATAACTAGCGGAATTCTGATGCTGATACTGCACCAGCCCAAATACAGCCACACAGGCAGCTGCCAGCACGATCAGAAGGATCAACAGCGTTTTACGGCTTTTCTTCTTTTTTTTCTTTGATTCCCGCGGTCTTTTCTCTTTCTGTGGTTCCACTTCTCCTGTTTTTGGTCGTTTTACCTGCTGTCTGTCAGGATTTTTCTTTTCTCCGGAAGCTTCCCCATGTTCGATTTCTGACCCGCTTTCTGCAGTCTTTTGCTGTTCTTCCTCTTCCAGCATGGAACGCAGTAAATCATCTTCCAATATATTGATCTCCGTTACGATCTGCGCTTCCTGTCCACAATTGGAACAGTATACACAGCCCGGACGAATCTCGGCACCACACTTCGCACACTTCATGTTCTGTCCCCTTAGCGCATTGTCTCCACACAGTTATTCATCAGCATTGCGATCGTCATCGGTCCAACTCCACCCGGAACCGGTGTGATCGCGCTGGCATGCGGCTCTACCACTTCAAAATCCACATCGCCACAAAGTTTTTTGCCCTCAAGGCGGTGGATTCCGACATCAATTACAACTGCGCCTTCTTTGATATATTCTTCTGTGATAAATTTCGGTTTTCCGATGGCAACGATCAGAATATCTGCCTGTTTGCACAGTTCCTTCAGATTTTTTGTTCTGGAATGTGCAATGGTAACGGTTGCATTCTCACGCAGCATCAGCATAGCCATCGGTTTTCCAACGATATTGCTTCTGCCGACGATCACACAGTTTTTTCCTTCCATCTCCACACCGGAACGTTTCATCAGCTGAATGACACCTGCAGGTGTACAAGGTAAAAATCCTTTGCTTCCGATCAGCATTGCACCTGCACTCTGCGGATGGAATCCATCCACATCTTTTGACGGATCGATGGCAAGAATTACCTTCTCTTCATCAATATGAGCAGGAAGTGGAAGCTGCACCAGGATTCCGTGCACTTCTTCCTTCTGATTCAGTTCCTGGATCAGATTCAGCAGTTCTTCCTCTGTGGTCTCCTCCGGCAGCTCGTAGGATTCGGAACCGATTCCGATATACGCGCAGGCATTTTTCTTATTGCGCACATATACGCTGGATGCCGGATCGCCGCCAACCTGGATAACAGCCAGGGAAGCTGTCTTCCCCTGCTGCGCCAGATCTGCCACTTCTGCTTTTAATTCATCTTTTATTTCCTGAGAAATTCTTTTCCCATCAATCAACTTTGCCATTCTGTTATGTTGCCTCCAAATCACTTTAATTACATCTGTTTTTTGTCGATTCTCTTGTCCCAAAATAAAAATTTTGTCTCAACTCATACTAAGAGAAATCAATCTATTCATTTAGAACAAACCGGTGATCACGCCATCTGCGTTTACATCGATATTGTTTGCAGCCGGCACTTTTGGTAATCCAGGCATTGTCATGATCGCACCTGTCACAACTACCACAAATCCTGCACCGGCATTTGCATATACCTCGCGGACATTAATGGTAAATCCGCTCGGACGGCCGAGTTTATGCTGGTCATCAGACAGAGAGTACTGTGTCTTTGCCATACATACCGGGAAATCTCCCATGCCAAGATCTTCAATACGTTTTAATTCTTTATTTGCTACATTCGAATATGTTACACCGTCTGCGCCGTAAATCTCTTTTGCGATGGTCTCAATCTTCTCTTTCAGAGATAATTCATCATTATATAATACTTTGAAATTGCTCTCTTTGTTTTCAAGGGCATCCAGTACTTTCTCAGCCAGAGCGATTCCGCCCTCGCCGCCTTTCTCCCATACTTCGGAGAGTGCAAACTCACATCCACGCTCTTTACAGAACTGCTCGATATAATCAAGCTCTGCCTGTGTGTCTGTTGCAAATGCATTTAATGTTACAACAACAGGAACTCCGAATTTCTGAAGGTTCTCGATATGTTTCTCAAGGTTTACGATACCTGCTTTTACTGCATCCAGATTTTCCTGGGCCAGATCTGCTTTTGCCACACCACCGTTGTATTTTAATGCACGGACTGTTGCAACCAGAACAACTGCATCCGGTTTCAGTCCTGCCATACGGCATTTGATATCAAAGAATTTCTCTGCACCAAGGTCTGCACCGAAACCTGCCTCTGTAATAGTAATATCTGCCAGTTTCATTGCTGTCTTTGTAGCACGTACACTATTGCAGCCATGTGCGATATTTGCGAATGGTCCTCCATGTACGATGGCCGGTGTATGCTCCAGAGTCTGAACAAGGTTTGGTTTCAGGGCATCTTTTAACAGTGCAGCCATAGCACCTGTTGCATGCAGATCATCTGCTGTTACCGGTTTTCCTTCAAAGGAATATGCTACGATCATACGGCCAAGTCTGCGTTTTAAATCTTCCATATCGTCTGCCAGACATAACACAGCCATGATCTCAGATGCTACTGTGATAACGAAGTGATCTTCCCTTACCATTCCGTCCATTTTGCTTCCGAGCCCAACAACGATGTTACGAAGCACACGGTCGTTCATATCCAGGCAGCGTTTCCATACTACCTGACGAGGGTCGATACCAAGCTGGTTGCCCTGCTGAATGTGGTTATCCATCATTGCTGCAAGCAGATTGTTTGCAGATGTGATGGCATGAAAATCACCGGTAAAATGAAGGTTCAGATCCTCCATCGGTACAACCTGTGAATATCCGCCGCCTGCTGCTCCGCCTTTGATACCAAAACATGGTCCTAAGGACGGCTCACGCAATGCAAGAATTGCTTTTTTCCCCATTTTACAAAAAGCCTGTGCCAGTCCGATACTTGTAGTTGTCTTTCCCTCTCCAGCCGGTGTCGGATTGATTGCAGTCATCAGCACCAGTTTTCCATCCGGACGATCCTGTACGCTTTTGATCAGCTTGTCGCTTAATTTTGCTTTGTACTTTCCGTATAATTCCAGATCATCCTCACTGATTCCGATCTGCTCAGCCACCTTCACGATTGGCTCCATCACTGCTTCCTGTGCAATTTCAATGTCTGTTTTCATTGGTATACCTCCTACTAATTTATAAATTGAACAAAATGTTCAAAACAACTTTAACTCTCAAATATATCATGGGCAGTTTTCAACTACACCCCTCACCTTTTCAATCTTTTATTCATACCGAGCAACTTATATATGTGTCTGTCTCTCATCTATATAACAAACACTTTCCATAATACTCTACACCTAATCATCGTTTCCACTCAGCACCTGCTGAAATTCCTCCAGGTTCATCAGAACACGCCGTGGCTTGGTTCCTTCCTCAGGACCGACAACCCCTGCTTCCTCCAGCTGATCCATAATTCTTGCCGCGCGGTTAAAACCGATTTTAAACATACGCTGCAGCATTCCGATGGATCCTTTTTCTTTTTCTATAATGAACTTGCCGGCATCTGCAAAGTAGGCATCCCGGTCATCCGCTGAATTGGTAAAACCACTGCCTCCTCCGATGCTGCTTTCAGAAGTATTCACTTTTTCCTCAACCTCTGCATTATAAGCTACCTGACCATTTTTATCAATAATATATTCTACCACATCCGATACTTCTTTGTCTGTCACAAAGGCACCCTGCAAACGCAATGGCTTCTGATAGTTCTGCGGATAGAATAACATATCACCTTTTCCAAGCAGTTTTTCCGCACCGTTCATGTCCAGAATTGTTCTGGAATCCACGCCGGATGTAACGGCAAATGCAATACGTGACGGCATGTTTGCCTTGATCAGTCCGGTGATGACATTGACGGACGGACGCTGTGTGGCAATGACCAGATGCATACCAGCAGCACGGGCCAGCTGAGCCAGTCGGCAGACGGCATCCTCCACGTCATTGGACGCTACCATCATAAGATCTGCCAGCTCGTCTACGATAATGACAATCTGCGGCATCTTTTTCGGTTTATCCTCTCCCGGAAGATCCTGAATGGACTCTACTTTCTTATTATAGCCCTTCATATCACGGACACCGTATTTCTGGAAGGTCTGATAACGTTCCATCATCTCAGAAACCGCCCAGTGCAGCGCACCGGCTGCCTTCTTCGGATCGGTGACCACCGGAATCAGCAGATGTGGAATGCCGTTGTATACACTTAACTCTACCACCTTCGGGTCGATCATGATCAGTTTTACTTCATCCGGTTTCGCCTTGTACAGGATACTCATGATGATGGTATTGATACAAACGGATTTACCGGAACCAGTGGCACCTGCGATCAGCAAATGCGGCATCTTTGCAATATCCGCAACGATAACATGACCAGCGATATCTTTACCGGTACAGAATGAGATTTTCGATGCATGATCCTGAAATTCTCTGGATTCCACCAGATCACGGAATGCGATCGTCACATTCTCTTTGTTTGGCACCTCGATACCGATGGCAGATTTACCCGGGATCGGTGCCTCAAAACGAATATCCGGAACGGCCAGATTCAGTTTGATATCATCCGCAAGTCCGAGAATCTTGCTTACCTTTACGCCCATTTCCGGCTGAATCTCATACTGTGTAACGGTAGGTCCGCAGATAACGTTGGTTACTCTTGCATTGACGCCAAAATTTGTCAGTGTCATCTGAAGTTTTGCAGACATTTCCTGCAGATGCTGTCTGGAATCTCCGGTCATATTCGGATCACCTTTCTGCAACAGGGAAATCTCCGGGAACACATAGGCTCTTGCGGCATCTTCCGCATGCTCCGCGATTTCATCCCGCACATCGGCAATCTCCTGTTCTACCTGCTCTGCAGACTGTTTTGGCTGACCGGTACGGTGTGATTTCTTTTTCATTTCCGGCTGCACATCTGCCTCTGGTTCCGGAACAGCTACTTCCTGCACCTGAATCTTTGGCTGCGGTGCTGCTTTTGGCTGTGCCGCCGTCCTTACCGGAATCTGCGATTCCTGATACGGCTCCTGCTCTCCGGACAAATGGATCTCCGGCTGCGGATGCTGTGCCCAGAAGTCATCCGACTGCGCCTGGGTGATATCCCCGGACTCCTGAATCGGCACATCCTGTACCGTCGGGATATCCACTTTGGAAGCGTTTCGCGCCGTCTTATTCTTTCTCGCTGTTTCTTTCGGATCCAGAGATAACTCTGTCAGATTATCCGTTGCCTTTTCCCCCGGCTGCTGCGGATAAATTTTTGTATCCAGTGCCACACCGGACACTTTGCGATCCATTCTGCGCTTTTCTTCTGCCGCTGTTCTGCGCTCTTCCCTGCGGACAGAACGCTCTCTGCTACGTTCCTGAGCTCTTGTTTTTCTCCGGGCCGCATCAACTCTGGCGGATTCATATACTTTTCTGCCGCCTTTGGAAACTCCTTTAAAGAAAGACCGTTCCGTCAGCAATACCACACATACCACAAGAATCAACAGATCCAGCAGTACTGCGCCCATCATGCCAAAACTTTTGGTAAACAGGATTCCGAGCAGTCCTCCGATGGCACCGCCTCCGGTATGTTTCCCTGCACATTCTATGTATAAGGCCGCCACTTTGTGCGGTGCCTGATCCCACCAGCAGACAATATGTGCAAACACACATAAAAAAAGGAACAGCAGAATACCGGCTGTCACTTTCATAATCACCCGTCCGGAATAGGCTGGTCCTCTCCGGCTGGTCTGCCGGTTGGAAACCATGAAGGCCGGAATCAGAAACAGTGGAATTGGAAACAGATATGCCAATACGCCAAACAATCCAAAGGAAACATTGCTGAGTGCATTTCCGACCACACCGCCTTTTCCGATATTCCCGATAAAAAGCAAAATAGCCAGCGCCAGGAACGCAAAAAGCAGCAATTCTGCACGCCATGTAAATGTCTGCGCAGAACTGCTCTGTTTCTTCCTTGCTGTGGTTGTTTTTTTACCAGATGTCTTTTTCCGGGTTGATGTTTTTTTCTGAGCTGCCATATAAAACCTTTCTAACTTCCTTGCTCTCCCCTGTCTAAGCAGTCACAAAATATCCGATAATGGAGATTGCGCCCACGATCAGACAGTAGATGGAAAAATATGTAAACTTTCTTTTTTTCACGATCATAAGCATCGCTTTAATACAAATATATCCGACAACCGCTGCGATCAGCATACCGATCGCATAGATTCCGATCTGGGATTTGTCGATTGTTGCACTTCCAATATCCTTCAGCTGCAGTACCATAGCTCCGAGGATCGCCGGAATTGACATAATAAAGGAATACTTTACTGCAAATTTGCGGTCAAATCCGCTGAGGGTACACGCTGTAATGGTGGTACCGGATCTGGAAATACCCGGCAGGCTTGCGATTCCCTGACAGATACCAATAATAAATGCATTCGCATAACTGACCTGTTTCGGTTTCTTATGTCCTTCCGGAACATGGTCACAGATAAACAGCAGCACCGCCGTAATGATCAGGCAGATGCCTGGCACAAACAGGATTTCGGATGCGGCAGTCACCAGATCGGATGCCACAAATCCGAGAATACCCGTTGGAATCGTCGACACGATCACAAGCATAACAAATTTTCGATAACCATTGTGTATCACATGACGGTATACGCCCTGTCCTCTTTTTCCGATCAGAACCGTAAGGTTATAGATACAGTCCACAACCATGCCGATAAATTCTCTGATCAGATGTATGATATCTTTATAATAGACGATACATACCGCAAGCAGCGTACCTACATGAAGCATTACGTCAAACAAAAGTCCTGTATCCGTATTAACATTAAATAAAATTTTAAAAAGTGCCAGATGTCCGGAACTGCTTACCGGCAGAAACTCTGTCAGCCCCTGGATCAGTCCCATCAGCACAGATTGTAGTAACGACATCAGCCCTAACCTCTTCTTTCGTATAGAATACTGTTAGCATAACACATTTTTCCGCCCATGTCATCTCTGATTTTCCGCCTTCAGCGGCGAAGAATAAATGCATGATTACTTTTCTCAGATGCTGCAACATTTTTTTATCTTT
>CAVEOS010000075.1:0-12628 GCA_963617435.1 Lachnospiraceae bacterium | reverse complement strand
CCACCCCTCAAGATTGAGGGGCAAGGGGAGTTGAATAGGCGAAGCCTATTTTTTAATACAGAATTGTTCCGGTGTCTGCATCCATCAGAAGTGCACTGGAAGATGTCAGTGTGAGAGTGGGAGATGCTGCATTGGGGGAAGGATTGTCTAATGCCGTATCTGAATCGGTACCGGTGTTGGAATCTGTGTCAGAAGTTGTTTCCAGATAAATGTTGCTCAAAGTCTGAGCATTGCCTGTGTATACAATGGTTGGAAGACAAAGCGTTACAGATAAAAACAGTGCGAAGATAAATTTCATAAGCAACCTAAGGAAGTGATTTATTCTATATGTATGAATGGTAACAAGGATATATGAACTTTATGACTGATAGAGCATAATTTTTATAGTGTAGGGATATATATGTGATGCAGAATGGGGAAATATATTTTTGCATGTGATACAGAATGATTTTTCAGAGGCTGCGTTAAAAAAAGTATTTGATAAAAAGTAAGAAAAACCTTGAATTTTCACAGGGATTCAGTACAATAGTGTAAGATTGGAGAAAATGTGACCTATGGAATTAAAGGTAAAACTGGAAGTATTTGAAGGTCCGCTGGATCTTCTGCTTCATTTGCTGGATAAAAATAAAGTAAGTATTTATGATATTCCGATCGTGGAGATTACAAACCAGTATCTGGAATATATTCAGGAAATGCAGAGACAGGATCTGAACATTATGAGCGAGTTTCTTGTAATGGCGGCGACCCTGCTGGAAATCAAGTCAAAATGGCTTCTTCCGAAAGAGGAAAGCGAAGAGGAAGGAGAAATTGATCCGCGTGCGGAACTGATGGAACAGTTGTTGCAGTATAAATTATTTAAATATATGTCTCAGGAACTGAAGGACAGACAAATTGATGCCGGACGCCGGTTGTTTAAGAATCCGTCGATTCCGGAGGAAGTGCGCTCTTATGAGGAACCGCTGGATCTGGATGAACTGACGAAAGGATATGATCTGACAAAGCTTCACGCAATTTTTGAGTCCGTGATGAAAAAACAGGTGGACAAGCTGGATCCGATCCGTTCCCGGTTTGGAAAAATCGAGCGGGAGGAAGTATCACTGGATGAAAAGATGATCTACCTGGAGACGTACTGTCAGGAACATCCGAAATTTTCTTTTCGAAATCTGCTGGAACGTCAGGGAAGCAAGGTGGAGATTATTGTTACCTTCCTTGCAGTGTTGGAGTTTATGAAAACCGGCAGGATCCGGATCGCTCAGGAGCATCTGTTTGATGAGATTTATATTACCGTCTGCCCACAGACAGTATCTGATGCTGGATGATTCCCATGTGATATTGCTTGTCGAAGGAGTGCGGAAAGCATTCTCGCGTAAGATGGAGGTACAGGAGTAGTTGGAGATGAAGATAGAAGAATATGAAGCAGCTGCGGAGGCCATTCTGTTTGCAATGGGAGACTCCGTAGAATTAAAAAAACTGGCATTTGCCCTGCAGGTGAGCGAGCGGGAGGCGGAGCTGATCGTGCGGAACTTGTCGGATCGATATAAAAACCAGAACTGTGGACTGCAGATCCTGGAACTGGATGGCGCATACCAAATCTGTACGAAACCTTCCCAGTATGAATATCTGATCCGGATCGCAAAACAGCCGCGTAAGCAGGTGCTGACGGATGTTTTGCTGGAAACGCTGTCGATTGTTGCATACAAGCAGCCGGTAACAAAAGTAGAAATTGAAAAGATCCGTGGGGTATCCTGCGAACATGCCATTAACAAACTTCTGGATTATGGTCTGATCCAGGAGGCGGGACGTCTGGATGCGCCGGGCAGACCGATTCTGTTTGGAACCACAGAAGAGTTCCTTCGCTGTTTTGATGTGCAATCGGTAGAGGAATTGCCGGACATGAATCCGGACAAAGTAGAGGAACTGAAGCAGGAGGCAGAGGAGGAGGTACAGCTTCAATTGAAACTGTAACTGAACAAAACAGGAAAAAAGTTCACAAAAATGAACTATCGTTTTGTATGAACTCGTGTGAAAAGTTTGTTAATGAATTAACTATTACAGGAAATCACTAAAATATAATATAAAAAGCTGTATATATTGCACAAAAAAGAAGAAAGAGTGATCAGGTTGAATGTACTAACAGGAAACCCGGTCACTCTTTTCTCAGTATTGAAATAAATACAATCTCATATTAAACTATGGCACATGAGTGCTGCAAAAAAACATGTTGTTATGTGAAAAATATACAAAATATGTGTAGGATCATATTTTGGGGCAA
This sequence comes from Lachnospiraceae bacterium, assembly GCA_963617435.1. Taxonomy (GTDB): domain Bacteria; phylum Bacillota; class Clostridia; order Lachnospirales; family Lachnospiraceae; genus Eubacterium_I. The sequence goes on along the minus strand of CAVEOS010000075.1, from coordinate 10,356 downwards.
CCGGGTAGGTAACGGTGGCTTGCAGCGGACTTTACAGTGGTAAAGGTTTAGGAGGATAGGATATGAGCAGATTATCAGTAGTATCAGCTGACAAAGTAAATTCTACGACAGAACAGCTTATGAAAGAATTTACACAGCGAATTGCGGCAAATCCACCGGGAGTCTGTCCGGTAGATATGCAGCTGGCATTCTTGAAAGTGTGCCATGCACAGACATGTGGAAAATGCGTGCCATGCCGAATCGGCCTGGGACAGTTAGAGGAACTTCTTGAGAAAGTTCTGGACAATGAAGCAACCATGGAAACATTGAAACTGATTGAGGAGACCGCAGAGAATATCAAAAACTCTGCTGACTGCGCCATCGGATTTGAGTCCGCACGTATGGTGCTAGCTGGTCTCGAAGGTTTCAAAGAGGATTATATTTCCCATATTACAGAGCACAGATGTCTTGGATCATTCGAGCAGCCGATTCCGTGTGTTACACTTTGTCCGGCTCATGTGGATATCCCGGGATATATTGCACTGGCTGGTGAGGGACGCTGTGAGGACGCATTGCGTCTGATCCGTAAGGACAACCCGTTCCCGACGGCCTGTGCCCTGATCTGTGAGCATCCATGTGAGGCAAGATGCCGTAGAAATATTATTGATGATTCTATCAATATCCGTGGTATGAAACGTTATATCGTAGATAATGCGCCGTCTGATAAAGTACCGGTTCCTGCCTGCGCGGAGTCCACAGGCAAAAAAGTTGCCATCATCGGTGGCGGACCAAGTGGACTGACAACTGCATATTTCCTGCAGTTAATGGGACATCAGTGTACGGTATTTGAGGAGAAAAAACAGCTTGGCGGTATGCTGCGTTACGGTATTCCAAATTACCGTTTTCCAAGAGAACGTCTTCAGGAGGATATTGATGCCATTCTTTCTACCGGTGTGGAAGTGAAATTAAATGTAAACATCGGAACGGAAGAAATGAAAAAGATCCAGCAGGAGTACGATGCTATCTATGTGGCTATCGGCGCTCATACAGATAAAAAACTCGGTCTGGAAGGCGAGGACAGCAAGAACGTTATTTCTGCTGTTGATATGCTGCGGGAGATTGGTGATGGAAAATACCCGGACTACACCGGCAAACGTGTCGTTGTTGTTGGCGGTGGAAACGTGGCAATGGACTGTGCGAGAACTGCGATCCGTGCCAATGCAGAGACGGTAAGTATCGTATATCGCAGACGTCAGGAAGATATGACTGCACTTCCAGCAGAAGTAGAAGGCGCTGTTGCAGAGGGAATCGAGCTTGTCACCTTAAAAGCGCCGCTTCGTGTAGAAGCAGATGCAGAAGGAAATGCATGTGCACTCTGGGTACAGCCGCAGATCATCGGACCGGTAAGAGGCGGCAGACCTTCCCCGCGTAAGGCAAACAAGCCGGAAGAACGTATAGAATGCGACATCGTTCTGGTTGCCATCGGACAGGATATTGTATCCCAGCCGTTTGCTGATTTTGGACTGGCTACAAACTGGGGACGCATTATTGCCAACGAGGGCGGTGCTGCCAATATGGTTGGCGTATATGCAGGTGGAGACTGTGTATCCGGACCGTCTACTGTTATTAAGGCGATCGCTGCAGGTAAAGCTGCTGCAGCAAATATTGATGAATATCTTGGCTATCATCATCCGATCAGTTGTGATGTTGCAATCCCTGAGCCGATGCTGAATGACAAAGTTCCTTGTGGACGTGTCAACCTTCAGGAAGTAGAGGCATGGGCGAGAAGAACAAACTTTGAAGCAATTGAGCTTCCGATGAGCTGTGAAGAAGCAGAGCAGGAAGCAAGCCGTTGCTTACGATGCGATCATTATGGTTGTGCCACACTGAGAGGAGGCAGAGAGTTCGAATGGTAAATTTAACAATTAATAATAAAAAAGTTCAGGTACCGGAAGGTACGACAATTCTGGCAGCTGCCGCTCAGGCTGGAATCAAGATTCCGACATTGTGCTATTTAAAAGAAATCAATGAGATCGCATCCTGCCGTGTCTGCGTGGTTGAAGTAGAAGGCAAAGAGACATTAGTGGCTTCCTGTAATACCGTTGTAGAAGAAGGCATGGTTGTATACACAAACAGCTACAAAGCACAGCATGCCCGCCGTATGAATATCCAGTTTATTTTGTCTGAACATGACGCACACTGCGCTTCCTGTGTTCGAAGCGGAAACTGCAGTCTGCAGAGCGTGGCAAATGAGCTGAATATCGGTGAAGTTCCGTTTGGAGAACATTATGAAGTAAATGAGTGGCCGCAGGATTTCCCACTGATCCGTAATGCAAGCAAATGTATCAAATGTATGCGCTGCGTGCAGATCTGTGATAAAGTGCAGAATTTGGGAATCTGGGACATGATCAATACCGGAAAACGTACCAGTGTTGGCGTATCTGGAAGAAAGAAGATTACAGAATCTGACTGTGCAGTCTGTGGGCAGTGTGTCACACACTGCCCGGTTGGCGCATTACACGAGCGTGATGATATCGAGCCGTTCATGACTGCTGTTCATGATCCGGAGAAAATCGTGGTTGTTCAGATTGCACCTGCTGTTCGTGCAGCATGGGGAGAAGGTTTAGGACTTCCGCGCGAGATGGCCACAGAGAAGAGACTGGCAGCAGCAGTTCGTGCCCTTGGCGTTGACTATGTATTTGATACCAATTTCTCCGCCGATCTGACCATTATGGAAGAAGGAAATGAGTTTTTAGAGCGTATGACTCATGCAGACGAGTATTCCTGGCCAATGTTTACTTCCTGCTGTCCGGGCTGGGTTCGTTTTGTGAAATCCCAGTATCCTGATATGACGAAAAATCTGTCTACTGCGAAATCTCCGCAGCAGATGTTTGGCGCTGTGGCAAAATCCTACTATGCACAGATCCTGGATGTGGATCCGTCCAGAATTTTCAGTGTTTCCATCATGCCTTGCGTGGCAAAGAAACATGAGTGTGAAATTCCGGGAATGGATGATGCGGGAGCAGGCTCGGATGTAGATCTGTCTCTGACAACCAGAGAGTTAGACCGTGTATTAAAAGCAGAGCTGATTTCTCCGGCATTTCTGGAGGAAGAGGACTTTGATCACCCGCTGGGTGTTGGTTCTGGTGCAGGCGTTATTTTCGGCGCCACCGGCGGTGTTATGGAAGCTGCCCTGAGAACCGCATACCACGTATTAAATGGCAAAAATCCGGATCCGGATATGTTCAAGATGGTACGTGGTATGGATGGGATCCGTGAAGCAGAAGTAGAGATTGCAGGTATTAAGATCAAAGCAGCGATTGTAAGCGGACTTGGAAATACAAGAAAACTGATCGAAAAAATCCGTTCCGGCGAAGCAGAATATCATTTCGTAGAAGTAATGGCATGTCCTGGTGGATGTGTCGGCGGTGGTGGACAGCCGATCACCGATGGCGTGGAACTGGCAGATGTACGTGGAAGAAATCTGTACAAGCTGGATAAGAATAATCCGCTGCGTTTCTCCCATGAGAATCCGTTCGTGATCAAAGCATACGAAGATTTCTTTGAGAAACCATTATCCCATAAATCTCATGAATTGTTACATACCGATCATGAAGCATGGAAAATGCCGAATCAAAGATAAAAATAAGTAGAGTAAATACAGGTGGGACAGTTAATTGCTGTCCTGCCTTTTTCGTTTGAATGGAAAAATGTACCAAATGTCTAATGGAGGAATCTTTTTTCATGGGAAACAGGCGGAGGCATACAATAGAATTAATAGAAAAGAAAAGTATGGCTGTTTTGTTTTATGAAACGTTTTTTGGTGATATGTGTAAGCCTGATATTTGCAATAGTGCTGCCCTGTGTAAAGATTATGGGGGCAGAGCGTGCAGTTACAACAGTGCAAAATCCTGCTGCGCGGATATCCTGGCAAGATTCAGCTGATCAATTTGCGGATTTTCACTGTGGCGACCTGAATCTGTATGCAAAAAGTGCCGTTTTGACGGATGCAGAAACGGGGCGGATTTTGTACGGAAAAGATGCAACGACACCCATGGCGAATGCAAGTACCACAAAGATCATGACCTGTCTGCTGGCGATTGAGAGCGGAAAGCTGGATGCTACCGTGACTTTTTCAGAATATGCCTGCAAAATGCCGAAAGTACGGCTGGGATGCGCTGCAGGCACACAGTTTGTGCTGGAAGATTTATTGTATTCTCTGATGCTGGAATCCCATAATGATACTGCTGTGGCCATTGCGGAACATGTGGCGGGAAGTGTGGACGCTTTTGCAAAACAGATGAATGAACGGGCGGCAGAACTTGGATGCAAAAATACGCATTTTGTGACACCGAATGGCCTGGATAGTTCTGACACGGGCGGTGCGCATCAGACAACGGCGTATGACCTTAGCCTGATCATGGCAGCCTGTATGCAGAATGAAAAATTTCTGGAAATTACGGAAACTTCTTCCAAAATCATTGTAAGTGTGGATGGCACTTTTCATGCAACGTTGAATAATCACAATGCACTGCTTTCCATGGTGGATGGTGTGATATCCGGGAAAACCGGATTTACGGCAAAAGCGGGCTACTGTTATGTGGGGGCATATCGCAACAATGACCGTGTATACACTTTTGCGCTGCTGGCCTGCGGATGGCCGAATAACAAAGGGTATAAATGGGAAGATTCCAGAAAACTGATCGTTTATGGAAATGAAACATATGCCCAGCAGTTGTATATCAGTGAAGGGGAGCAAATGCAGATTCAGATACATCATGGTGTGCAGACTGACAGAACAGGGATGGTAACAGAAAAGCAGGGGCATTTTTTTAGAAAAACGCAGAGATATGTCTATCCAGAAAAGTTTGTGGCAGAGACAGAACTTATACAGCAGGAACTATTGTTGTCTGATGCTGATGTGATCACGGAAGGATGGAAGCTGCCGGATTATCTGGAAGCACCGGTACAGAAAGGAGATGTGATTGGAGAACATGTTATTTTTCTGAATGGGTGTCGGATTCTGACACAACCAGTATACGCGTCGGAAACAGTAGAAAAATTTGATTATCACTGGTGCCTGAATTATGTATTCCTGAATGCTTTTTAAATGATGATTTCAAATGGTGCCGATTCCATAGTGGATTTTTTTGAGTAGAAAAAGCAAATTTTCTGGATATTGTTTCTTGTTGAAATATGAGGTATACTAAAGTAAGTATTGCCCGACAGCAGTGAAACAGATTTGTATTTTTTACTGACATGAGGGGAAAGCATATCTGACGCGGCAATGTGCCGTGGCAGATAGAAAATTGGAGAAGAGAAATGAATAATTCAAATGAGCTGATTAACAGGATCAATGAAAAGTACAGCAGTATGAGTAAGGGACAGAAACTGTTGTCCACGTATATTACAGACAATTATGATAAGGCCGTTTTTCTGACTGCAGAGAAACTGGGAAAAGTTGTTGGGGTGAGCGAGTCCACGGTTGTGCGGTTTGCAACACATCTGGGGTATCGTGGGTATCCTGAATTTCAGAAAGCACTGGAAGAACTGGTGCGCAATAAGCTGAATTCTATCCAGCGAATGGAAGTAACCTATGGAAGGATCAGCCAGTCAAAGATTTTGGATACGGTGCTGCAGTCTGATGCGGAAAAGATCAAGAGCACGATGGAACAGATTGACCAGAATGCCTTTGAGGCGGCACTGGATATTATTTTAAATGCAAAACATATTTACATTGTGGGAATCCGAAGCTGTGCATCGCTGGCAAGCTTTATGTCCTTTTATTTTAATCTGATGTTTGACAATGTGCACCTGCTTCACACCAGCAGCTCCAGCGAGCTGTTTGAACAGATGGTGCGCATCAGTGAGGATGACGTGATCATCGGTATCAGTTTTCCACGGTATTCCATGCGTACATTAAAAGCCATGGAATTTGCCAATAACCGGAACGCTAAGGTAATCACACTGACAGACAGCGTGCATTCCCCAATGAACTTGTATTCTTCCTGCAATCTGATCGCAAAAAGTGACATGGCCTCCATCGTGGATTCTCTGGTGGCCCCGTTGAGCGTGATCAATGCGCTGATCGTTGCCCTGTGTATGAGAAAACAGAGCGAGGTGGCTGAGACCCTGGAAACCTTGGAAGATATCTGGGATGAATATCAGGTTTATGAGAGCGATGAGATTAATTATATTGATGACCATATGAAAATGCGATATGGCAAAATAGACAAAGTAGACCGGGACGATGCCGGAAAAGAAAAATAAAAACGGCAGGATTTCGGTTAGAAATTCTACGACGTAAGAAAATAGAAGTGATAAATCGGAGAAAATGAATGAGTAAAGTGGCAGTAATCGGCGGCGGTGCCGGAGGAATGATGGCGGCATGTATCGCGGCCGGGAACGGACATCAGGTAACCCTGTATGAACAGAACGAGAAACTTGGCAAAAAGATCTATATTACCGGAAAGGGACGATGCAACCTGACCAATGCCTGTGACACGGAGGATTTGTTTGCGGCAATCATGAAAAACGCAAAATTTCTCTACAGCGCGATCTATACCTTTGATAACCATGCGCTGATGGATTATCTTGCGGGTCTGGGACTGAAGATGAAGACAGAGCGTGGAAACCGTGTGTTTCCGCAGTCTGATCATGCTTCTGACGTGATCCGGGCGCTGACGGATGAGCTGCGCAGAAAAAAAGTGCACATCTGTCTGAATACAAAAGTACAGGAAATTTTAAGTAATGGTGAGAAAGTGATCGGCGTGCGCTGGGACTGCCATGATACACATCAGAAAAATCAGACCGAGGAATTTGACGCGGTGGTGGCGGCCTGTGGAGGTGTGTCCTACACGACGACGGGATCCGATGGAAGCGGATTTGAATTGTGTAAAAAACTGGGACATACCGTGACAGAACTTCGTCCTTCCCTGATCGGAATGACAACGGCGGAGGATTATATTACAAAGTTGCAGGGATTATCCCTGAAAAACGTAACATTGACCATAAAATCCGGGAAGAAGACACTATATTCTGAGTTTGGTGAGATGCTTTTTACCCATCAGGGAATCAGCGGTCCGTTAGTACTGACAGCCAGCAGCTGTATTCCGGATAAATATATGAAGCAGGAGCTGCCGTTTGAAATTGATCTGAAACCGGCGCTGGAAGAAGAACAGCTGGACAAGCGTCTGCAACGTGATTTTGCGGAGAACATGAACCGACAGTTTAAAAATGCCCTGCACGGACTTGTACCGGCGAAACTAATGCCGGTATTGATCGAATTATCCGGTATCGATCCGGAGAAAAAGGTGCATTCCGTCACCAGGGAAGAACGGCATCAGCTTTTAACGCTGCTCAAACATTTCCCGGGAACCATCACGGGACTTGGAAAGATGGAAGAGGCCATTGTCACCCGGGGCGGCATTAAAGTCAAAGAAGTAAACCCGTCCACGATGGAGTCGAAACTGGTACAGGGACTGTATCTGTGCGGAGAAATGCTGGATGTGGATGCAGTGACTGGAGGATTTAACCTGCAGATTGCATGGTCCACCGGATATCTGGCAGGAATAAGTATAGAATAAGAGAGGTTTGAAACATATGAGTTTTAATATTGCGATTGATGGGCCGGCAGGCGCCGGAAAAAGTACGATAGCGAAAAAGCTGGCAAAAAAAATATCCTTTATTTATGTGGATACCGGTGCTATGTACCGTGCCATGGGATACTATTTTTTACAGCATGGAATTAAGGCAGAGGAAGAGAAAAAAATAAAAGAAGCCTGTGACGATATTTCCGTTGCCCTTGCTTATGAAGATGGTGTGCAGAAAGTGCTGTTAAACGGCGAAGATATTTCTGACAAAATTCGCCAGGAAGAAGTCGGTAATATGGCATCTGCCACAAGTGGTTACGGTTTTGTACGTGCAAAACTTCTGAGTCTGCAGCAGGATATGGCAGCACAGCATAACGTGCTCATGGATGGCCGTGATATCGGAACCTGTGTGCTCCCAAATGCACAGTTGAAGATTTTCCTGACAGCCAGCGTTGAGGTCCGCGCAAAACGCCGTTATGACGAACTGCTAGCAAAAGGGGAGCAGTGTGATCTGGCAGAAATCGAGAAAGATATCAGCGAGCGTGATTATCGCGACATGCATCGTGAGATCGCACCGTTAAAGGCAGCAAAAGATGCTGTTATGCTGGATTCTTCTGACCTGAATATTGATGAAGTGGTAGAAACTATTTATGAGCATGCAAAAAAGGCAGGACTGGAAGCATGAAAGTAGAACTTGCAAAGATGGCCGGTTTCTGCTTCGGTGTCAACCGCGCAGTGGATACGGTATATCAGGAAGTGGCAGAACATTCTCCGGTGTATACGTATGGACCGATCATTCATAATGAAGAAGTGATCGCGGATCTTGAGCGGAAAGGTGTCAAAGTGATCCACTCCCTGGAAGAAGCGAAGGAACAAACCGGCGGCACTGTGATCATTCGTTCTCATGGTGTGACCAAGGCGGAACAGGATGCATTGCTGGCAGATGGACTTCGCGTTGTGGATGCGACCTGTCCGTTTGTAAAGAAAATCCATAAACTGGTGCAGGAGTATTCTGGGAAAGGTTATTATGTCATTATCATCGGAAGCGGTGACCATCCGGAGGTACAGGGAATCGTTGGCTGGTCCGATGCAGAACACACAGTTGTCATCAATAATGAGTCAGATGCGAAAAAATTAGACCTGAAATCATGGAAAAAGGTCTGTATTGTCGCACAAACAACATTTAATTACAATAAATTTCAAGAACTTGTTGAAATTATTCAAAAAAAAGGGTATGATAGTGAAAGTACGGTGGACAAGGACAGTGAGATCATCGTACACAACACCATATGCAGTGCCACAAAAGAACGTCAGGAAGCTGCCAAAGAGCTTTCAGCGAAAGTGGATGCCATGCTGGTGATCGGCGGATTAAGCAGTTCCAATACCCGGAAGCTGTATGAGATCTGCTCAGAAAATTGTCGAAATACTTACTTTATACAAACGAAAGAAGATCTAGAGAATTCTGACTTTTCGCGTTTCGACTACGTAGGTATTACAGCTGGGGCTTCTACCCCAAATAATATTATTGAGGAGGTTCAAAAATATGTCAGAAATGAGTTTTGAACAAATGTTGGAAGAATCTTTAAAAACAATCAGAAATGGAGAGGTAGTCGAAGGCACTGTTATAGATGTGAAACCGGATGAAATTATCCTGAATATTGGCTATAAATCAGACGGAATTATTACCAGAAACGAATACACAAACGACAATAATGTAGACCTTACTACTGTTGTTTCTGTTGGTGACACAATGGAAGCAAAAGTTCTGAAAGTAAACGACGGTGAGGGACAGGTTCTCCTTACATACAAACGTCTTGCAGCAGAGAAAGGCAGCGAGCGTCTGAAAGAGGCTTTCGAGAACGGCGAAGTTTTAACAGGTACAGTAAGCCAGGTATTAGACGGTGGCTTAAGTGTTGTTCTGGATGAGACAAGAATCTTTATCCCGGCAAGCCTTGTATCTGATACTTACGAGAGAGATCTTGGCAAATACAAAGATCAGGAGATCCAGTTTGTATTAACTGAGTTCAACCCGAGAAGAAGACGTATCATCGGTGATAGAAAACAGCTTCTGGTTGCTGAGAAAGAGCGTAAACAGAAAGAGTTATTAGAGAAGATCAACGTTGGCGATGTAATCGAAGGAACAGTTAAAAATATCACAGACTTCGGCGCATTCATCGACCTTGGCGGCGCAGACGGACTGCTTCATATCTCTGAGATGTCCTGGGGCCGTGTAGAGAATCCTAAGAAAATCTACAAAGTTGGCGATACTGTAAAAGTATTCATCAAAGACATCAAAGATACAAAGATTGCACTCAGTGTTAAATTCCCGGAGGAGAATCCTTGGAACAACGCAACTGAGAAATATGCAGCAGGTAATGTTGTAACAGGTAAAGTTGCACGTATGACGGACTTCGGCGCATTTGTTGAGCTTGCACCGGGTGTTGACGCTTTACTTCATGTTTCCCAGATCTCCAGAGATCACGTTGAGAAACCAGCTGATGTATTAAGCATCGGACAGGAAATCGAAGCTAAAATCGTTGATTTCGATGAGGCAGACAGAAAAATCAGCCTGAGCATCAAAGCACTTGCTCAGAATACAGAGGTTGAGGCCGCTGAAGAAGAGTAATCTTACCGGCTATTGATTTGAAAATGTCATAAAATCAAAGAAAATTCGTAAAGAATAAGAAAAGGAGAATGCAGATGCGTTCTCCTTTTTGTGTGGTGCGCCTAGCGGCGCACGTTTCTAATGGGTGAAAGTCCCTAATCCACCCTAGTAGTGGGAAGG
>CAVEOS010000074.1:0-12657 GCA_963617435.1 Lachnospiraceae bacterium | reverse complement strand
GTTTGTAAGAGTGTAAAACGGGCTTTTAGCCTTTTGGGTAGGATTAATGGTTTGAGAACCTTGTAAGTTTGTAAGAGTGTAAAACATGTAATCATTCACATATGAGAGGGTGGCTGTTTGAGAACCTTGTAATCTGACTTCGTTATTTCTGCCTCTCATAATGCGTTTAACGGAATCTCGGTATTTCAGAGGATGGCCGCAAATGGATTTTTCTCTGCATTCAATAGAAAAAATATGCTTTTCCTCATTGTAAGAAATCGTGTAATCTGTTACAATAATCATGGTTTTATACCAATGGTCTCGGTGCTCACATATCTTGCGAGGAGGGTGGCACTGGGACCTCTTTCTTTTATACTTAATGACAGTATAAAGGGCAATCTTGTGACAGGCAAGTGATTTAAAACAGGTCAGATTAGACGGGAAATAACATTTATCTCTGATAAAATAGGATAGACATGTTTATAGATCATGAGAGAATGAAAAGGTGACAGAACATATGGGCAAAATTGGATTAATTGTAGAAGGCGGCGGAATGAAATGTGCCTACAGCGCAGGTATTCTGGATGCTTTCATGGATGAAAATATTACATTTGACTATGCCATCGGTGTGTCTGCGGGATCTGCCAATGTGGCTTCTTTCCTGGCAGGACAGCGTGGACGTAATCTTCGTTATTATACAGACTGGATCAAGGATCCGGGCTATTTTGGACTGAAAAGTTTTATCAAAACCGGAAATCTGTTCGGTTTGCAGCATATTTACGGTGATATGACAAACTCTACCGGTGTGGATCCAATCGATTTTCCGACGCTGAGCGCGAATCCGACAGAATACTGGATCGTGGCAACGGATGCGGCAACAGGAGTACCGGTATATTTTCCAAAGAGTAAGATGAAACAGGATGATTACCGCTGCATCATGGCTTCCTGTGCATTGCCTGCAGCCTGCAAGCCGATTGAAATCGACGGAAAACTGTATTATGACGGCGGCGTGACGGATGCGATCCCGGTACAGCGTGCCCTGGATGATGGATGTGACAAGATTGTTGCGATTTTATCAAAACCGAGAAGTTTTGTGAAAAAGCCGGAGGGTATGCGTTTCTTATACAGCAGAATGTGCCGAAAGTTTCCGAATACAGTAAAGGCGCTGGATAACCGTCATATCATGTATGGCAAATGCCAGAAGCAGCTGTTTGATCTGGAAAAAGAAGGCAAGGCATTTATTTTTGCACCGAGCAACCCACCGAAAATGAGTACATACACCATGGATCGGGAAGTGGAGCAGCAATTATATGACCTTGGAATGAAGGATTTTCATGATGGCGAGGCTCAGTTGAAAAAATTTCTTACAGATTAATATTTGCTGAAAAAACGGGAAAAAGTTTTACATCGGGATAAGAAAAATCGGTTGATTTATACATAGACATAGTGTATATTTTTTAGTGGATGGACAAGAGACGGAGGAAAAAGTATGAGCGAAACAGTCCGCGTAGTAGTGGATGCCATGGGCGGCGATAACGCACCGGGAGAAATCGTAAAAGGTGCTGTGGAAGCAGTTCAGGCAGAAAATGATATCAAAGTATTTCTGGTAGGCAGACAGGATGCTGTCAATGCAGAACTTGAGAAATACACATATGATAAGGAAAAAATCGAAGTCGTACATGCCGAGGAAGTCATTGAGATGGCAGAGCCGCCGGTAAATGCGATTCGTAAGAAGAAACAGTCATCTCTGGTAATCGGAATGAATATGATTAAGCATCAGGAAGCAGATGCCATTGTGACCGCAGGAAGTACCGGAGCAACTTTGGTTGGCGGCCAGGTACTGGTTGGAAGAATTAAAGGCATTGAGCGTCCGCCATTGGCGCCGTTGATTCCGACAGAAAAGGGAGTTTCACTTCTGATCGACTGTGGAGCAAACGTGGATGCGCGTCCGTCACATCTGGTGCAGTTCGCCCAGATCGGATCTATTTATATGGAGAACATTGTCGGAATTAAGAATCCGAGAGTGGCGATCCTGAACATCGGAGCAGAAGAGGAAAAAGGCAATCAGCTGGTGAAGGAGACATTCCCGCTGCTGAAAGAATGTCCTGGTATTAATTTTATCGGAAGTATCGAAGCACGCGAGATTCCGCACGGTGGCGCAGATGTTATCGTCTGTGAGGCGTTTGCTGGAAATATTGTACTGAAACTGTACGAAGGCGTGGCAGCAACTTTACTATCCAAAGTAAAAGAAGGACTGATGTCATCTCTCCGGTCTAAAATTGGAGCACTTTTGATTAAACCTGCATTAAAACAGACACTGAAGTCCTTTGATGCCTCTCAGTACGGTGGAGCTCCTCTGCTTGGACTGAACGGTCTGGTGGTCAAGACACACGGCAGCGCGAAAGCAATCGATGTGAAGAATTCCATTCTTCAGTGTGTGACATTCAAACAGCAGGATATTAATGGTAAAATCAAAGAGCATATTGTAGAAAAATAACAGGGAGGGAGGATTTGCATCATGGAATTTGAAAAAATTAAAAATATCATCAGCGAAGTGTTAAGCATCGAAGCTGACGGTATTACAGAAGAGACTACTTTTGTGGATGATCTTGGAGCAGATTCCTTGGATATTTTCCAGATTATTATGGCAATCGAGGAAGAATTTGAGATTGAGATTCCGACAGAAGAAACAGATAAAATTACAACTGTTGGCGATGCTGTAGAGCAGATTAAGAAAGCATTGTAAGAATCAGTATAACAGGAAAATGGATGCTGTTGCAGTGAGTATTTTTGCAGCAGCATCCATTTGTGGATTAAACAGGAGGAAGAAAATGGAACAGATCAAAGAGTTTCAGGAGAAAATCGGTTATCAGTTTCAGCAGGAAGGTCTGCTTCGTCAGGCTTTGACACACAGCTCCTATGCCAATGAGCATCGGATGAAAAAATTATCCGACAATGAGCGTCTGGAGTTTCTGGGTGATGCGGTACTGGAGATTGTTACCAGTGATTTTTTATATCATGAGCATACAGATGTGCCGGAGGGAGAACTGACTCGCGTGCGCGCAAGTATCGTATGTGAGCAGACACTGGCGTTTTGTACCAGAGCACTGAACCTGGGAGATTATCTTTTCCTTGGAAAAGGAGAGGATCAGACTGGCGGCAGAAAGAGAAAATCTATTTTGTCAGATGCATTTGAGGCGATTATCGGAGCTATTTATCTGGATGGTGGTTTTGCTAATGCAAAAGAGTTTATTCACCGTTTTGTGCTGAATAATGTGGAGCATATGCAGCTCTTTTATGATAGCAAGACTATCCTGCAGGAAATCGTGCAGGGAGATGAGCATAGCGGAAAGCTGGAGTATGTGTTGGTAGATGAGAGCGGTCCGGATCACAACAAGAATTATACCGTGGAAGCCCGCATTGGAAATAAGAGCTACGGCTGCGGGGAAGGGCATACAAAGAAAGCAGCAGAGCAGGAAGCGGCATATCAGGCGATTCTGGCGCTGAGAAAGAAGGACAAGTAAAAGGAGAAATGTATGTATCTTAAATCAATCGAGGTACACGGTTTTAAATCCTTTGCCAATAAAATTGTATTTGAGTTTCATAACGGAATTACCGGTATTGTAGGACCGAATGGCAGTGGAAAAAGTAATGTCGCGGATGCGGTGCGCTGGGTGCTTGGTGAGCAGAAAGTAAAACAGCTGCGAAGCTCCAGTATGCAGGATGTCATCTTTGCAGGAACGGAAAACCGCAAACCGGTTAGCTTCGCCTATGTGGCGATCACACTGGATAATTCCGATCATAAGCTTCCGTTGGATTATAACGAGGTGACGGTGGCACGACGGGTATATCGTTCCGGTGAGAGCGAGTACCTGATCAATGGCACACAGTGTCGTTTGAAGGACGTAAATGAGCTTTTTTATGATACCGGTATTGGCAAAGAGGGATATTCTATCATCGGTCAGGGACAGATTGATAAGATCCTGAGTGGAAAACCGGAAGAGCGCCGGGAATTGTTTGATGAGGCAGCGGGAATTGTAAAATTCAAGCGCAGAAAAGCAACGGCGTTGAAAAAATTAGAGGACGAACAGCAGAATCTGGTGCGTGTCAACGATATTTTATCAGAGTTGGAACGTCAGGTAGGGCCGCTGGAGCGTCAGGCAGAGCATGCCAAAATTTATCTGAAGAAAAAAGATGAATTAAAAGACTGTGACAGAAATCTGTTTTTGCTTGAGATGGACCGCATGAATACCGAACTGCAGGAATTAGAGCAAAAATACGGCATCACGGAGCATCAGCAGCAGGAAACGATACAGAATTTTGGAAAAGCAAAGGCCAGATACGAAGAACTGGAAGAAAATGTTGCAAATGCGGATGAACAGATCAGTGCGTTGCAGCAACGCATGAATGAGACTGGGGTTTCCAGAGAAAAACTGGAGGGTCAGATCAACGTATTGCGGGAGCAGATTCATACGGCGCAGCAGAACGAAGAACATGTGAAAAGCCGTATTGAAGCACTGGAAGCGGATATGGAGCGTCAGAGAAAATCCGGCGAGGAGTATAGTGGCCAGCAGGCGGAACTGGAAGAGAAAATCCGGGAGACCGAGCAGAAAAAGATAACTTTGACGGAACGTCTGGAGAATCTGCGAAAAGAAACGACCACTATGGAGCAGCAGATCGAAGATGGCAAAGCAGAAATTTTACGTCTGTTGAATGCCCGTGCTTCCATGAAAGCAGAGCAGCAGCGTCTGAAAACCATGCAGGAGCAGGCTTCTATCCGCCGGGCGCAGTTAAATAAAGAACTGCTGGAACAGAAAAGCGGCGGAAATGATGTCAGTGGCTTGCTGCAAAAGCAGGTAAAAGAGCTGGCTGAATTAAAAGAAAACATTGCTTCCATGGAAGAAGAAAAAACTTCCATTGAGCAGAAACGAAGCAACTGGCGGCAGCAGTTTGAGGAATTGCGCGGAAAGATGGATCAGTGCAAGGAACAGTTCCATAAGGACAGTTCCAGACTGGAATCCCTGCGCAATATTGCAGAGCGATATGATGGCTATGGCAACAGTATCCGCCGCATTATGGAGCGCAAAGCGGACATACCGGGAATTCACGGTGTTATTGCTGATCTGATCAAGGTGGACAAGCGGTATGAGACTGCGATTGAGACAGCATTGGGTGGAAGTATTCAGAATATCGTAACCGATAACGAGGATACGGCCCGCCAGATGATTGAATATCTGAAGAAAAACCGTTATGGACGTGCCACATTTTTACCATTGACGAGTGTGTCTGCACCGGAGCATGTTCCGGCGGAAAAAGCACTGGGTGAAAACGGTGTCATCGGAATCGCAAGCAGTCTGGTACAAACTCAGCCGCAGTATGAGAAAGTTGCAGGGCATCTGCTTGGCCGTGTGCTGGTAATGGATACCATTGAACATGCGGTGGCAGTAGCGAGAAAGTTCCGTTATTCCCTGCGTATCGTTACGCTGGAGGGTGAGTCCTTACAGCCGGGCGGTTCCATGACAGGTGGTGCGTTTCGTAACAACAGCAATCTGCTTGGTCGAAATCGTGAGATCGAAGTGCTGGAAAAACAGATCGCAGAGTATCGGGAACAGGCTCAGGAAATCCGCAGCCGTATGGAAGATGTCAAGACGGCAAATGCGCTTTTGAAAGACGATTACGAAGAACTGCAGGTGAATCTGCAGCAGGCATATTTACATAAAAATACGCTGGAAATGGAGACCGGACACATCCGTGAGCAGCAGGAAAAACAGGAAGCTGCCTACGCCGGTATTCATGAAGAAATCGCAAAAATCGATGCGGATAAAACTGCATGGACTGCGGAGCAGGAGCAGATGGCAGAGCAGATGCAGCTGTCTGTGAATCAGGAAAAAGAGATTACAGAGCAGAATAAGACATTCGCTCAGCAGGTAGAAAATAAAAATCTTGAGATTGAAAGTGTATCACAGGATCTGAATGAGATTTTACTTGAGATTGCACAGAAACAGCAGCAAAAATCCTTCCAGCAGCAGAATATTCAGCGAATCGCAGAGGAAATCCGCCGTCTGGAACAGGAAAAAACACAGATATTGCATGATAGTGCAAACAGTGAATCTGTCATTGAAGAGCGGGAAGCTCAGATTAGACAGTTGCAGGAGCAGTCAAAAGAGACTGTTCAGCAGAAGACAGAACTGGATGAAAAGTTAGCTGCTATCCGTGGGGAAAAAGAGACCATGCTGGCAGAGCAGAAATCTTTCTTTGCCCAGCGGGAAGAACTTTCTCAGATCATGAGCAATCTGGACAAAGAGATGTTCCGACTGAATCAGCAGAAGGAAAAGACAGAAAATGCGCAGGAATCCCTGAACAACTACATGTGGGAAGAATATGAGATCACCTATCATGCGGCAAAAGAACAGGAAGTTCCGGCAGATATCAATGTATCGGATCTGAAAAAACAGATCGCAGAGATCCGAAACGAGATCCGTAAGCTTGGAAATGTCAATGTCAATGCCATTGAGGAGTACAAGGAAGTTTCCGAGCGTTATGAGTTCTTACATGCACAGCATGCGGATCTGGAGGAAGCAAAAGCAAGCCTGGAGAAGATCATTGCGGATCTGGATGAGGGAATGCGTAAGCAGTTTGCGGAGAAATTTGCGGATATTCAGACAGAGTTTGACAAAACATTTAAGGAGCTGTTTGGCGGCGGAAAAGGTTCTCTGGAACTGACCGGCGAGGAAGAAACCAAGGACATTCTGGAATGTGGCATCAAGATCATTGCGCAGCCGCCTGGAAAGAAACTGCAGAATATGATGCAGCTTTCCGGTGGAGAAAAGGCGCTGACCGCCATTGCGCTGCTTTTTGCCATCCAGAACTTGAAACCGTCTCCGTTCTGTCTGTTGGATGAGATCGAGGCGGCACTGGATGATTCCAACGTTGACCGTTTTGCAAATTATCTGCATAAGCTGACAAAAAATACACAGTTTATTGTCATTACCCACCGACGTGGAACTATGACGGCGGCAGACCGTCTGTATGGTATCACCATGCAGGAAAAAGGTGTGTCCGCACTGGTTTCTGTAAATTTAATCGAAAAGGAATTAGATGCATAAGAATTCACAGTAAGTTTGATTTCAAATATATTTGAGGGAGGAAGAGACGTATGGCTGAAGAAAAAGAGAAAAAAGGCTTTTTTAAGAGATTAGTCAGCGGACTGACCAAGACCCGTGACAATATCGTGTCCGGATTCGATTCTATATTCAGCGGATTTTCCCATATCGACGATGATTTTTATGAGGAATTAGAAGAAATCCTTGTCATGGGAGATATCGGAATCCGTGCCACAGAAGAAATTATTGAAAATCTGAAGCAGAAAGTAAAAGAAAACCACATCAAAGAACCGGCAGACTGTCGGGAGCTGCTGATCAACAGTATCAAAGAGCAGATGTATGTGGGTGATACTGCATATCGTTTTGAAGAGGAAAAATCCGTTGTTCTGGTGATCGGTGTGAATGGTGTCGGAAAGACAACTACCATCGGAAAATTAGCCGGTAAACTGAAAAATCAGGGCAAAAAAGTAATCTTAGGCGCAGCTGATACCTTCCGTGCCGCAGCCGGAGAGCAGCTGATGGAGTGGGCCAATCGTGCCGGTGTGGAGATTGTCGGAGGACAGGAAGGATCTGACCCGGGTTCTGTCGTGTACGATGCGGTACAGGCAGCAAAAGCCCGTAAAGCAGATGTGTTACTGTGTGATACCGCAGGACGTCTGCACAACAAGAAAAACCTGATGGAAGAGCTGAAGAAGATCAACCGTATTCTGGAGAAAGAATATCCGGAGGCATACCGTGAGACGTTGGTAGTTCTGGATGCTACCACCGGCCAGAATGCACTGGTACAGGCAAAGCAGTTCAGTGAAGCTGCTGAAATTACAGGTATTGTTTTAACCAAGATGGACGGAACCGCCAAGGGAGGTATTGCTGTTGCAATCCATTCCGAACTTGGTATTCCGGTAAAATATATTGGTGTAGGAGAGAGCATCGACGACCTGCAGAAATTTGACGCGGATCAGTTTGTAGATGCGCTGTTTCAGAAGGAGGACGTAAATGAGTGAAATGTTGACACTGGATCGTTTTGAGGAAGCCAGTGAAATCGTCAAAAAAGTTACACAGGAGACAAAGCTGGTTTACAGTGAGTATTTAAGTGAGCAGACCGGCAATAAAGTATATCTGAAACCGGAAAACATGCAGTTTACCGGCGCATATAAAGTACGCGGTGCTTATTACAAGATCAGCACACTGTCCGAGGAAGAGCGTCAGCGTGGCCTGATCACAGCATCTGCAGGAAACCATGCACAGGGTGTAGCTTATGCTGCAAAACGTTATGGCGCAAAGGCAACCATCGTAATGCCGACCACAACACCGTTGATTAAAGTAAATCGTACCAAGAGCTATGGCGCAGAAGTTGTTCTCTACGGAGATGTATATGATGAAGCTTGTGCAAAAGCATATGAGCTGGCAGAAGAACACGGCTATACATTCATCCATCCGTTTGATGATCCGGCAGTTGCAACCGGTCAGGGAACCATCGCAATGGAGATTTTCCAAGAACTTCCGTTAGTAGAGTATATTCTGGTGCCAATCGGTGGCGGCGGACTTGCAACCGGTGTATCCACACTGGCAAAACTGTTAAATCCGAAGATTAAAGTCATCGGTGTAGAGCCGGCAGATGCAAACTGCATGCAGGCCTCTCTGGAAGCAGGTGAAGTAGTGACATTACCGCAGGTAAATACCATTGCAGATGGTACTGCTGTAAAAACTCCGGGAACTAAAATTTTCCCATATATTCAGGAAAATCTGGATGATATCATTACTGTTCACGATGATGAACTCATCGTAGCATTCCTTGATATGGTAGAAAATCATAAGATGATCGTAGAAAATTCAGGTCTGCTGACAGTAGCAGCATTGAAACATCTGAATATGAAAGATAAACGGGTTGTATCTATCCTGAGTGGTGGAAATATGGACGTTATCACTATGTCTTCAGTTGTACAGAAAGGTCTGATCCTGCGTGATCGTATCTTTACGGTATCCATTCAGCTTCCGGATAAACCGGGTGAACTGTGCAGAGTTGCAGGTGTTGTAGCAGGTGTACAGGCCAATGTGATCAAATTGGATCATAACCAGTTTGTATCATCCAACAGAAATGCGGCTGTAGAGATTCGAATCACCATGGAAGCATTTGGTACAGAACATAAGAAACAGATTATTGCGGCACTGTGCGAGGCGGGTTATGATCCGAAGTTGATTCAGGCGGTTCTGTAAATTCCAGTTTGTCGTTTAAGGAACAAATAAAAAATAACTCCAACGAGGATATGAAAAATTTTCTGTAACTACTGCATCGCTTATTTCCGTCCGCTTCCGCGAACTCACCCGCAAAATCAGCGGGTTCAGACACACTCCCGCGGACAGGCTAGATGCAGCAGTCACAACGAAAATTTTACAATCATCCGTGTCTTTCTGGATTTCGTTTCCAGATTTTCTATTTACACAGACAAACAAGAATTTACTCGTTTTCGTGGAATCTGGAGAGGAACTGTCGTGTTCTCTCTTCCTTCGGATGCTCAAATACCTGATAAGGATCACCCTGCTCAAGGATATAACCGTCATCCATGAAAATAACCTGATCTGCCACATCCCGGGCAAATGCCATTTCATGTGTTACGATTACCATAGTTGTCTTTGTTTCTGCCAGCTCTTTGATAACCTTCAACACTTCGCCGGTCAGCTCTGGATCAAGAGCAGAAGTCGGCTCATCAAAGCACAGAATATCCGGCTGCATCGCCAGTGCACGGGCAATCGCAACACGCTGACATTGTCCACCAGACAGCTGATGCGGGTAGTTATTGATTCGTTCGGAAAGTCCCATCTGTTTTAAAAGACCAACTGCCTGAGCTTCGATTTCATCATGGATTTCTTTTTTGCGTGCCTTGTAATCCGGGCGTTCTTTTGCAAGCAGCTCCTTTGCCAGCATAACGTTTTTCAGTGCAGTATATTGAGGAAAGAGATTAAAGGACTGAAAAACGAGACCGAAATGCAGGCGGTTTTTACGAATTTCCGCATCCTGCATTGTGGTCGGATTTGCTGCATCAAAAACTGTTTTGTCTTTGACGCGGATAATTCCCTTGTCCGGGTGCTCCAAAAAGTTCAGACAGCGCAGGAGTGTGGTTTTTCCGCTTCCAGATGAACCGATAATGGAAAGTACCTGGCTTTCTTCCAGAGAAAAGCTGATATCTTTCAGTACTTCAGTCTGGCCAAAGGATTTGCATATATGTTCTGCTTCTAAAATTTTCATGATCAGTTTCTCCTTTTATCTGAAATAATCCAGTTTCTTTTCTAATTTTCCAAGTATCACTGTCAGAATACCGTTGAAAACGAGATAGTAAATAGCAGTGAAGAACAGCGGCCAGATCTGTCCGGAAATACCCTGAGATCCTTTCATAAATGCCTGTCCTGCCCAGATGATTTCCTGCAGTGCAATGATACGTGCAAGAGAAGTATCTTTTACCAGTGTCAGGATTTCGTTTGACATTGGTGGGATGATTCTTTTTACCATCTGTAATAATTTTACCCGGAAGAAAATCTGGGATTTTGTCATGCCCAGAACCAGTCCGGCTTCTTCCTGTCCTACCGGTACACTCTGAATTCCACCACGGTAGATTTCGGAGAAATAGCAGGCGTAGTTCAAAATGAAGGATACGGATGCTGCGAGGAAACGGCCGGTTTCGCCGCCGCCCCAGATTGGGTTATGTAATACCAGTCCCGGGAAAAAGTAGATGATCAGTAACTGGATCATCAGAGGGGTACCGCGGACAACCCAGATCAGAAGTTTAAAAAAAGCGCTGACCGGTTTGATGCGGGACATGGAACCGAAACAGATTGCAAGACCAAGCGGACATGCGCCAACTAGGGTGATTGCAAAAAGTTTTAATGTCTGTAAAAAGCCGACGTTTAAGGAATGAATGACGATCGGCAGCTGCTGTGAAAAATCCATGATAGTTCCTGCTTTCTCTAAGTATTTTGGTACAGCTCACTTATCAGATGTTATTCGAATCATGATCCTGCTTGTATGAAGAAGCCTGTGAACTGTATATTTTTATGCGCAACAAAGAGCGGATACTCCGCTCTCTGTCTTAAATTAAAAATCACTATTTATTTTTACAAATCTCAACAAACAAATATTTCTCAACAAAACAAGTATTTAACCAAATAAAGTTACGAAGTGGCTATTTGGTTATGAGCAAGTAGCAGAAGCGAATTGCGAATATCCGCTGGGCTAAACAGGATTATTTCTGCTCAACAACTGCAGCCTGTACACCGTATTTCTCAGCAATCTGTTCCATGGAACCGTCTGCATAGCTGGATTTGAAGAAGTTATTTAATTCTTCTGTCAGGTCAGAACCTTTTCTGAAACCAACGCCATATTCCTCATCGTTTAAGCCGATGGTGTATGTCAGGTTTGCATAGCCGGTACCTTCACCAACCATTGCGGCAGCCATCAGGGAATCGATGATAGCAGCATCAGAAGTACCTGCGGCAACTTCCATTAATGCGTCAGACTGAGCAGTTACAGCTGTGTAGTTTAAACCAAGTTCTTCAGCCTGTGCTTCACCGGCACTTCCGGACTCAACAGCAAATGTCAGATCTTTTAAGCTGTCTGTATCCTGATACTGATCAGCAACATCAGAAGGAACAACAACTACCTGCGCATTGTTGCAGTAAGCGTTTGTGCAGGACATGGAGCTTGTTACTTCATCAGTTAATGTCATACCGTTCCATACACAGTCGATTGTTTTTCCATCTAACTCAAGGATTTTGTTATCCCAGTCAATTTCTACAAATTCAACATCAACGCCAAGACTTTCAGCAAAAGCAGATGCGAGATCAGCGTCAAATCCGATCCAGTTTCCGTTTTCATCCTGATAATCCATCGGCTCAAAGTCTGTGATACCTACAACTAAAGTACCTTTGTCTTTGACATAAGCTAGATCGCTGTCTGTGCTTTCTGCTGCGACAGAAGAACCGTTGTTATCTGCGGAAGCAGAACCGTTGCTGTTTGTATTTCCGCATGCAGCCATGGAAGCTATCATACCTGCAGCAAGAACGAGTGCTAATAATTTCTTTTTCATTTTTTTCTCTCCTCTGGTAATCCTTTGTTTGAACATGCTACCATGTTATCAATCTACCATACTAAAGTCAAGGAAAAAATGAAAAAGTTTTTGAATCCGTGCATTTACGTGGTGTTTTTCTTGCGCCATTGTAAAAAAAAAGCTATACTCATAATACGAAAGATTTTTTTATTGGAAGAATAAAATAACAATATGACCAAAGGGAAGGAATGCAAAATGGGACAGTTTTTAAACAATAAAGAACCTTATGATAAATATAAGACAGTTATGAGCGGAAATTATTTTGTTGACAAAACAGAAATTTTGGAAGAGTTGATCCCTGCACTTCAGCAGGAACAGCGTTTCCTTTGCATTACCCGTCCAAGACGTTTTGGAAAAACCGTTATGGCAAATATGATAGCCGCCTTTTTTGAAAAGACAGAAAAACCATCATTGTTTGAACATCTTCATATTTCAAGGTATGAACATTATGGAGAACAGGTTGGGCAGCATGATGT
>CAVEOS010000073.1:0-13430 GCA_963617435.1 Lachnospiraceae bacterium | reverse complement strand
ATGAACAATAAAAAAGAGCGGAAATATGGAACTTATAGAGTTTCCGAGACTGCTCAGCAGAGAAAAAAGAGGAAAAATAAGAAGATGCAACTGCCAGTTGACGGATTTTCAAGGGTAATTGGTGGTTGTCAATCAAGATTTTTCGTATAATGAATCCATCAGGAGAAGTTTTGCTGAGGACATCAAAGGCAGAACGGATGCTGATGGATTTTTTGTAATAAGAAAGGTATCAAGGGTTATGAAACTTGCGGAAAAAATTATGACATTGAGAAAGCAGCGTGGCTGGTCCCAGGAAGAACTGGCGCAGCAGCTTTCTGTATCTCGACAGTCCGTATCGAAATGGGAGAGCGGAGCGTCCGTGCCGGATCTGGATAAAATCTTAAAAATGAGTGAGATTTTTGACGTATCTACGGATGGCTTTGTTAAAAGAAGAAATGGATCTGAACGCGAGAAACACAACATTTGAAGATTTACAGAATGAACGGATGAAAATGGAACCATCTGATAGGGAAAATTTTGTAAGTAATCAAAAGGGCACACAGCAGCAATTTGGAGAAGATACACGAAACGAAGAAATTCCAACGCGTCATGTGTCCATACAGGAAGCAAAGGATTATCTTGAGTGGGCAAAGCACAAAGCTCCGTGGATCGCATTAGGAACATTTTTGTGTGTATTATCTCCGGTATGGCTTTTTCTGCTTGGCGGAATGGCAGAATATAAGGTGCTTTCGATTACAGAAGATATGGCTGGTGGAATGGGCGTTGTAATCCTTCTGGGTATAGTGGCTGTGGCAATTGCAATTTTTATCATTAAAGGTGCGCATCAGGAACGTTTTCGTTCTTTTGAAACACAGCATATTGTAGCGGATGAGGAAGTTCGGAGGATGGTTCTGGAAGAAAAACAGGAATTTGCGCCGTTGAGTCGTAAATGCACGGTGACCGGTGTGATCCTTTCAATTGTCAGTGTGGTTCCGATGATGCTGATGGCAGCGTTTTCCATGCCGGATATTTATTATATCTACAGTATTGCCGTTCTGCTGATCTTTGTGGCAATCGCAACTTTTTTCTTCGTGTGGTCAGGAACGATCACAGGAAGTTACCAGATTTTGCTGGAGGAAGAGGATTACAGCCTGAAAAATAAGCAGAGCAGTGGCAGAAGAAAACAGGTTTCCAGAATTTACTGGTGTTCTGTAACCGCAATTTTTTTGGCGGTCAGCTTTTTGACAAATCGATGGGATCTGACCTGGATCATCTGGGCCTGTGCAGGGGTGCTATGTGGCGCGGTTTCTGCTATAATGTCTTTATCGAGAAGATAATTTCCGCTGGGTCAGAAAATGACGGAAGTTGGAAATGGGATAAAGGGGGACATTCCAGGTGGAGATTACATTAGCATTATTACTTTATTTTATCCGGGATCTGGAACCGGTGACGGTAAAGAAACCGGAAAATGCGCGGTATTTTCTTGGGGCACAGCAGTACTGGAAAAATGAAATTTTTCAGGCGAATAAGTTGAAGCAAAATGACATTGTATTTCAAAAGGATGAGGATTATCAGTATCTGTATGTTGCAAGGCTGTCGGAAATACTGGAGGACGCAGAGGCACTGCATGCAGATATGGTGATTCTTGCCACGGCAGATTGTGTGTGTGAAGAAGAACAGCTGAAACAGATTCCGGCGGGAGTGATTCTGGTGTCAGGCGAATACGGCGTGCCCTATGTGCTGAACCGGATGATCAATATTTTCCGGTTCCTGACAGAGTGGGATAAGCGGATGCATATCGCAGCACTGGAAGGCAAAAATGTACAGGAAATGCTGGATCTGAGTGCGGAGATATTGGAATATCCGATGACTGTGTTTGATTCCGGGTTTAACGTGCTGGCGCATACAAGTGCACTTCCGGCAATCGAGACACATTTTCAGGAGACGATCCGCAACGGATACACCAATGCGTATACTATGTCGCTGGTGCGGCAGCAGCGTATTTTTTCGAAACTGGAGAAACAGCCGTTGATTGTTGCGCCTGCGGTGGAAAATCCGGAACTGCAAAATGTGTATATGGCGTTTGCAGCGGATGGAAATGTCCTCGGTTATGGGTATATTTTCCCGAATCGGACAGAGGTTGAAGCGGGATATCTGGATCTACTGAAAATATTTATTGCAAACCTGACCTTCTGCCTGCAGCGGGAATATGAGCATCAGAGGTTCGGGCAGATGTTGTATGAAACTTTGCTTCTGAATCTGATGAAGCCTTCCGGTATTTCCCCGGAGCAATTATCAGAGCAGCTGAAAAATATTGAAGGACTGGAAGCGGAAGGGTGTTTTGCCCTTGGCGTGCTGGAGTTTGATGAGATGGAGAATGTTCCATTGCCGTTCCTTGCCCGGCAGATCGCCCAGGCCATGTGGGACGTGCGGCCGTTTTTATATGAAGATAAGATCTGTATGTTAAAGATTATGAAAAACGGCAGCAGATCCTGGAATGGATTCAGTCAGCAGGAGGAAACAAATTTACAGCTTGTTCTGGACAATTACAGCTATCGGTTTGGTGTCAGCAATGAATTTTATCAGATCATGGAACTTCCGGCGGCCTTTCATCAGGCACAGGCGGCGCTTGACTTTGGCAGAAAGGAAGGGCGCAGAGTCTGTCGGTATGCGGATTATTATTATTTTGACCTGTTTGCCAGTATGGAAGCAAAAATGCCATTGGAGCATCTGAAAATGGGATTGTATCGGAAACTGCAGGAGTACGATCTGCAGAATCAGACCAGATACTGCAGCCAGATTCTGATGTATCTGAAATGCGACTGTAACGCCACCCATGCGGCGGAACAGATGTATTTGCACCGTAATACGGTCCGCAAGGCCGTTCAGTTTGTAGAGGACACCTGGCAGGTGGATTTAAAGGACACGGAAATGAAGAAGCAGATGGTCATGGGAGAGCTCGTCGATGAGTATTTGACATGGAAAAATAGTTAGTGTCCACTATGCACATTTGAACACAAATAAATACAACAAAGAGTGCTTTTTTGGTGACGAAAAACATCCTGCAATTTGTTAGACTTTCAGTAACAGAGAGGAAAACAAAGCTGCAGGATGTTTTGCTTGTATGATATATCAGATGAGAGATGACTCCCACTTCTATAGGTGGTGAGCAACAAGATTATATCTGTGGTGTGATTCAATCTCCCATCTGATATAGCCTCCGGCAGGATTGCAGAGATGCACAGAAGAATATGTCATGCGTTGCATGACGTGCATCTCGCAGCAAGAATGCCGAGGGCATTCTTGAACATCTTCCCGATAAAAAGCAGACAAAACACAGCAGAATGTTTTCCTGATAAAAATAAGTTTCAGACGAGAGGAGAACTGGTATGAGTAAAACAGTAGAAGTTGATGTTGCTGTTATGGGTAGTGGTGTAGCCGGCATGGGCGCTGCATGGAAGCTTGCCAAAGCAGAAGGATTAAAGATTGCGGTATTTGAAAAATATCCGGCACAGGGAGGCGCAGTTTCCAACTGTCCGATGTGCTTCTGTTCCACACCGGACACACCGGAGGCACAGAAGAGCGCTTATGAGGTACTGGCAAGATTTTCTAACTACAATGCAAACATGGGACTGATCAGTAAAGTAGTAAAATATTCTTCTGAGTTCCCAAAAATCTTCCTTGAGGAGTTAAAAATTGAAGCTCCTATGGTTGTAAAACGTGATCCGGCAGAGTATGGAACTCAGCGTGGATATACTATGGGACATGCAAATGGTCTGGATGTCGGTGATATTTATTTCCTGAACGGACGTGGACAGGGACATGCCATGGCATTGGCATTGTTACGTATGCGTTTTGCATTGGAGAAAAAGGGCGTAGAGTTCTATTTCCAGACCCCGATCAAGGAGATCATTCGTGATGAGAGCGGAAAAGTAACCGGTGCAGTTGCTTATGATAAGGACGGAGAGAAAATTGAGATCAAGTGCAAAGCTTTGGTTGTTGCTTCCGGCGGTATCAGTGCAGATCTTGAAATGATGAAAGAGGAAGGTATCGTACATACAAAATTTGAGGAAGTTTATAAAGAGGGTACGCAGGTCATCAAGACATTCCCGGACAGCTGTCAGGACGGAGATGGACAGAAAGCAGTTTGGGCCGTTGGCGGTAAAAAAGGCGGATTTGCTATCAGCGCTGATCCTGAGGTTCCGAATCCTTGCATTCGTATTGGACCGAACACACCGTGGTTTGCTGCAAACCAGATCAAGATCGTGGTAGAGCAGCCGTACCTTCGTGTCAATGAGAACGGAAAACGTTTTATCAATGAGGAAATGTCCAATCAGCATACAGCAATGTCTGCAGCTTATAACAATGCTCCGAACATGTGTGGCTACATGCTCATGGATGAGGATACTGCAAAGGCACTGGAAGATGGCGTAGATGAAAGATATGTATATTTCATTTTCAAAGGAATGAAGATCCAGAATATCCGTGCGCAGATGGACGCTGCCATCGCTGCCGGCAATAAACATATCTGTCATTTCGATACCATCCATGAAGTGGCTGAGTACATGGGAATTAATGAGACAGAATTAAAGAAAACAATTGAGAAATATAATAAAGCAGTAGAGCTTGGTTATGATGAAGAGTTCAAGACAGATCCTTCCTGCATGAGAGCAGTCCGTGAAGAGAGTGGACACATTTACTGCTTCCGAATTTTTGCAGGCGCTTACAATACCATGGGCGGACTTCTGATCGATGAAAACGCAAATATTATTGACAACAACAATCAGCCGATTCCGGGGCTCTACGGCGCAGGTGATATGGTAACCGGAAGTCTGTACGGAAATCCACCGGTAAATGCAGGTGGAACAGTATTTGGTTCCATGCCGACCGGTTTACTGGCTGGTGACAGCGTAGCAGCATATGTGAAAGGAGCGTGCTAAGTATGAGACTTGAGATTGCAGATTATTGTATTCGTTGTGGGATTTGTGAAGATTTATACCCGGACATTTTTAAAAGAAATTATGAGGAACACTATATCGATATTCTTCATGAGGAAATTCCGGCAGACTTAGAGGAGAGAGCCCAGAAGGCAGCAGATGACTGCGCTGTGGCAGCTATCCGGGTTAAGAAGTAAGATAAATTATTAGGAAATAAAGTTAGGGTAGGATAAGATAAGGGGATATACAGGGTAAAGAAATAAAACATACCTGATAAGTTGGTTAAGCAAAGAAAGGCCTTCTTTGGACAAAAAAATGTCTGAAGAAGGTCTTTTTTCGCATTTTTTGAAAAATAAAAACAGCCACAAACCCAGTATTTACGCGGCTTTGCGGCATAAAAATAAAAAAAGTTGAAAAAACTTTTAAAACCTAGTTGACAAATAGGAATAATGGGAATATAATACACTCAACAAATAAAACATAGAAAACAGATATGATTTATAGGAGGACAGAACAATGGCAAACATTTATAAAGGAACACTCGGTTTAATCGGTAACACACCACTGGTTGAGGTTGCAAACGTAGAGAAAGACTTAGACCTCAAAGCAAAAGTTCTTGTAAAATTAGAATACTTCAATCCGGCAGGAAGTGTCAAGGACAGAATCGCAAAAGCAATGATCGAGGACGCTGAAGCAAAAGGATTATTAAAAGAAGGTTCTGTTATCATTGAGCCGACTTCAGGAAACACAGGTATCGGTCTTGCAGCTATCGCAGCAGCAAAAGGATATAGAATCATCCTTACCATGCCGGAAACCATGAGTGTTGAGAGAAGAAACATCTTAAAAGCTTATGGTGCAGAGATCGTTTTAACAGAAGGTTCCAAAGGAATGAAAGGAGCCATTGAGAAAGCAGATGAACTTGCAAAAGAGATCGCAAACAGCTACATCCCAGGACAGTTTGTAAACCCGGCAAACCCGGCCGCTCACAAAGCAACCACCGGTCCGGAGATCTGGAATGATACAGACGGAAATGTAGATGTATTTATCGCAGGTGTAGGTACAGGCGGAACATTAACAGGTACAGGCGAATATCTGAAATCCCAGAATCCGGATGTTAAGATCATCGCAGTAGAGCCTGCAACATCTCCGGTACTTTCCGAGGGCAAGAGCGGAGCTCACAAAATTCAGGGTATTGGCGCTGGTTTCGTACCGGACGTATTAAATACACAGGTATATGATGAAATTATCACAATTGAAAATGATGATGCATTTGAGAAAGCAAAACTTCTGGCAAAGAAAGAAGGCGTTTTAGTTGGAATTTCTTCCGGAGCAGCATTATCCGCAGCAATTCAGGTAGCAAAACGTCCGGAATTTGCAGGAAAAACAATTGTAGCATTATTACCGGATACAGGTGACAGATATTATTCAACACCATTATTCACAGAAGCATAAAAAAAGAAAATCCGATCAGGATCTGTGAAACAAAGACAACAAACAGGAGCGGCATTTGCAGATCCTGAACACAACGAATTATTGAAAGGCAAAAGGTAGAGAACAATGGCAGAGAAAATCGCAAGAAAAGACAGAAAATTCAAATTTGAGACATTACAGTTACACGTAGGACAGGAGAATCCGGATCCGGTTACAGATGCAAGAGCAGTACCGATCTATCAGACATCTTCTTATGTATTCCGCAACTGCGATCATGCAGCAGCACGTTTCGGACTTTCCGATGCAGGTAATATTTACGGACGTCTGACAAACCCGACAGAGGACGTATTTGAGCAGAGAATGGCAGCACTGGAAGGCGGCGTTGCAGCATTAGCAGTAGCTTCCGGAGCAGCAGCTATCACATATACCATCGAGAACCTTGCTCAGGCAGGCGATCACATCGTAGCAGCAAAAAATATTTACGGTGGTTCCTTCAACTTACTGGAGCACACACTTCCGCAGTACGGCATTGACACTACATTCGTAGATCCGTTCAACATTGACGAAGTAAAAGCAGCTATCCAGGACAACACAAAAGCACTTTACATCGAGACACTTGGTAACCCGAACTCTGATGTAGTAGATATCGAGACACTGGCAAACATTGCTCATGAGCACAAAATCCCGCTGGTAATCGACAATACATTCGCAACACCATACCTGGTTCGCCCGATCGAGTACGGCGCAGATATCGTTGTTCATTCTGCAACAAAATTCATCGGCGGACATGGAACAAGCATCGGTGGTGTGATCGTAGACAGTGGTAAATTTGACTGGGAAGCATCCGGAAAATTCGCTTCTTTAACAGATCCGAACCCAAGCTACCATGGAATCAGCTTCACAAAAGCAGTTGGACCGGCAGCTTTCGTTACAAAGATTCGTGCAATCTTACTGCGTGATACAGGAGCAACAATTTCTCCGTTCAACTCCTTCCTGTTCTTACAGGGACTTGAGACACTGTCCTTACGTGTAGAGCGTCACGTAGAGAACGCACTGAAAGTCGTTCAGTACTTAAACAACCATCCACAGGTAGAGCGTGTACATCATCCGTCTGTATCTGAGGATCCAAGCCAGCAGGCCTTATACAAAAAATACTTCCCGAACGGCGGTGGTTCTATCTTCACATTTGAGATCAAAGGTGATGAGCAGAAAGCAAAAGACTTCATCGACAATCTGGAGTTATTCTCCCTGCTTGCAAACGTTGCAGATGTAAAATCTCTGGTTATCCATCCGGCAACAACTACACACAGCCAGTGCACACCGGAAGAACTTGCTGATCAGGGAATCAAACCAAACACAATTCGTCTTTCTATCGGTACAGAGAACGTTGACGATATTATCCAGGATCTGGATGAGGCTTTCAAAGCAATTCAGTAATTGAAACAATTGTTGTAAAAAATATTTTGAACGCAGGTTACGAAGTAACCGCGTTCATGAGCAAGTAGCGAGAGCGGATTGCGAATGTCCGCTTTACCAAGTATAGAAATTCAGGCGGGTTGTATCACTGCAATCCGCCTGTTAAATTAAATGAGAAAATTAAATGTTACTGTAATCCGAATATGAGAAACAACAGTAAGATTTTTGTATAAAATGAAAAAATTTGGAGTATGGGAGGTATTATAAAAAATGAAGTTTTCGAAAAAAAGCCGATATGGACTGACCTCTCTGATCGATTTATCCGTACATTCCAAAAACGGACATGTGGCATTAAACAGCATCGCGGAGCGGAATGATATTTCTCCGCAGTATCTGGAGCAGGTGTTTGC
Organism: Lachnospiraceae bacterium; assembly: GCA_963617435.1. Lineage (GTDB taxonomy): Bacteria > Bacillota > Clostridia > Lachnospirales > Lachnospiraceae > Eubacterium_I. The sequence continues at coordinate 5,257 of CAVEOS010000073.1, read as the reverse complement.
TGCATTGCGCCGGGCAGGCATTGTCAAAAGTATCAAAGGCCCGCAGGGGGGCTATCTGCTGAATCATCCGGCAGAGAAAATTACCGTGGCTGAGATTCTGGAAGCCCTGGATGGAACTTATCACATCGCAGACGAAGATACGACAGAAGAAAGTGCCTGTAAGGGGATTGCAGTGGCGATTCAGACGCGGGTAATTGATGAGGTGAACCGTCAGCTGGATCAGATTTTGATGAATCTGACACTGGCAGATCTGGTGAAAGATTATCAGGAATTTGAAAAGTACGACGAAAGTATGTACTATATCTAAAGAAATGTATGCTACTACTTGATTTTTATCAGTAAAAAATACTATAATACTAGGATAACATGGGGTTATATCATAGTCTGTGTATACAGGCGATATAATCCGCAGATTCTTGAATAGTATGATAAAAAGGAGACGTAGCCTTTGAATAAAAAAGCAATAATCGCAATGAGCGGCGGCGTTGATTCCAGCGTAGCCGCTTTTTTGATGAAAGAAAAAGGATATGAGTGTATTGGCGCTACCATGAAGCTGTTTCAGAATGAGGACGTGGTTGTATGCAGAGAGCATACCTGCTGTTCCTTAGACGATGTGGAAGATGCCAGAAGCGTAGCCCGTGCGTTGGATATGCCATATTATGTGTTTAATTTTTCAGACCGGTTCAAAGAAGAGGTTATGGAAAAATTCGTATGTTCCTATGAAAATGGATGTACGCCGAATCCATGCATCGACTGCAACCGTTATCTGAAATTCGAAAAGCTGTTTTTACGTGCAAAAGAGCTGTCCTACGATTATGTGGTGACCGGCCATTATGCACAGATTGAATATAATGAAGAAACCGGACGCTATCTGTTGAAAAAATCCGTGGATCTGAGCAAAGACCAGAGTTATGTTCTGTATTCTTTGACGCAGGATCAGCTGGCGCATGTGCAGTTCCCGCTGGGGGGCATGCACAAAACGGAGGCCAGGAAGATTGCTGAGGCGCAGGGATTTATCAATGCCAGAAAGCATGACAGCCAGGATATCTGTTTTGTCGTAAATGGAAAGTATTCAGATTTTATCGAGCAGTATCGGGAAAAGACCTATCCGGAAGGCGATTTCGTGGATCTGGAAGGCAATGTGCTGGGACGCCACAAAGGAATCATTCGTTATACTATCGGTCAGCGAAAAGGACTTGGGTTATCTTTAAAGGAATCTATGTACGTTGTTGCGGTGGATCCGGTAAAAAATCAGGTGATCTTAGGAAGAAATGATGACCTGTTTTCCAGAGAACTGGTGGCAAATGACGTGAATCTGATTTCCGTGGATCATATCGAAGGGGAGATGCGCGTGAAAGCAAAGGTTCGTTACCGTCATGAGGAGCAGTGGGCGACTGTGACCCAGCCAGAACCGGACAAGATCCGTGTGGTATTTGATGAGCCGCAGCGTGCCATTACCTGTGGTCAGGCCGTGGTTTTGTATGACGGAGATGTGGTTGTCGGCGGAGCGACGATCATTGAGACAGAGATTGCAAAGCGTTATAGCTAAGTCAGAAAGAAAAAGAAGCATTTTGATACTTGGGAACTGAATACTGGGGAAGAAAATCCAATAAAAAGTGACTAAAGTAAGGAAAATGCATGCAGTAAAAAGGGTTGTAAAAGGGGAAGTAAGGCAATGAATGCAGCACAGAAATTAATAAGGGAACATAATTTAACCAGGGAAGAATTTGTGGAACTGATCAAAATGGCGGATGATCCGCAGGTGGATGCACTGCTGGCAGAAGAGGCAGTCCGTATCCGCAAAGAAGTCTATGGCACGGATGTGTATACAAGAGGACTGATCGAGTTCACGAATTATTGTAAAAATGACTGTTATTATTGCGGAATCCGCAGAAGCAATCAGAACGCAAAGCGGTATCGTTTGACAGAGGAGGAGATTTTAGCCTGTTGTGAGAACGGATACGAGTTAGGTTTTCGTACTTTTGTTCTGCAGGGTGGTGAGGATCCGTATTATAACGATGACCGCATGGTTGATATTGTTCAGAAAATCCGTGCCGGTTATCCGGATTGCGCAATCACATTGTCCATTGGCGAAAAATCCTATGAGAGTTATAAACGATTCCGGGAAGCGGGGGCAGACCGTTATCTGCTTCGTCATGAGACCGCAAACGATGCACATTATCGGAAATTGCATCCGGAGGAAATGAGCCTGGCGGTGCGCAAGCAGTGTTTATACGATTTAAAAGCACTTGGTTATCAGGTTGGGGCAGGCTTTATGGTTGGTTCTCCGAATCAGACCGCAGAGACGCTGGCAGATGATCTGGTATTTTTAAAAGAGTTGGAGCCGCAGATGGTCGGTATCGGTCCGTTTATTCCGCATCATGATACCATGTTTGCCAAGGAGCCGTCCGGAAGTGTTCCGCTGACTTTATTTTTGCTGTCAGTGATCCGTATCATGCTGCCGCATGTGCTGCTTCCGGCCACAACGGCACTTGGAACTGCAGACCCGCTTGGAAGGGAAAAAGGATTACAGCATGGAGCAAATGTTGTAATGCCAAACCTTTCACCGGTGAAGAATCGCAAACAGTATGATTTGTATGACAATAAGATCTGCACTGGCGAAGAAGCGGCAGAATGTCGTGGATGCCTAGGTCGCAGAGTGGAAAGTGTTGGATTTGAGCTGGTCAGCGACCGAGGGGATTTCCGATAAAATTTGATTGAGAAAGAAAAAGGTGAATAGTATGTCAGATATGAGCAGAAATATGGAAGGAAGAGAAGCAGAAGAAATTCTTGATTCCATTCTTGCCGATTATGAGCTGGATCGCACCATTGACAAAATGGAAGATTTTTACGATCAGCCAAATAAAGAAGTGATTATTGATATTATTGAAAAATTGTTGAAGATCATTTATCCGGGGTATTACCGGGATCGTGCATACAAAAGTTATCATGCAAACCATCATTTATCAACATTGATCGAGGATGTGTTATATCGTCTCAGCCGACAGATTGCGAAAGTTTCTAAATTCTGTCCGCAGCTGGATGGAAAATGCCGGGAACAGATTGAAAAAGAAAGCTATGAGATTACCGTAGATTTCCTGCGTCAGATTCCGAAAATCCGCGAGTATCTGGAAGGAGATCTGCAGGCAGCATTAGAAGGAGATCCGGCAGCCAACAGTTACGGGGAGATCATTCTGGCTTACCCGGGCTTATTAGCCATCACCATCAACCGCCTGGCGCATGAGTTGTTTATCCGTTCTGTACCGCTGATTCCACGTATTATGACAGAGTATGCGCACAGTGTAACCGGAATTGATATTCATCCGGGTGCAACCATCGGAAAACATTTCTTTATTGATCATGGTACCGGTATTGTAGTCGGTGAGACAACGATTATCGGTGATAATGTTAAAATTTATCAGGGTGTTACCCTTGGTGCGCTGTCTACCAGAGGTGGCCAGAAGCTGAAAAATGCAAAACGTCATCCGACCATTGAGGATAATGTGACGATTTATTCTGGTGCTTCCATTCTTGGTGGTGAGACGGTCATTGGAAGAGACTCTGTCATTGGTGGTAATGCGTTTATTACGAAATCCATCCCGGCTAGAACGACTGTCAGCATCAAAGGACAGGAATTGCAGTTTAAGCAGGGTGGAAAGACGACGATGGAGATCAGTAATTTAGATCAGGATGAGAACTGGTTTTATATAATTTAAATCTTGTTTATGAGTGGCTTAAAATTTACTATTTAAGTTTTGATAGGAACGCCTGAAATTTTTTGTCTCAGTCGCTAACAATCGCTCCTTGAGAAAAAATGTCAGGCGTTCTTAATTTACTCTGTGAGATTTGTAAATTTTTGCGCCACCATGTATTGTGTGACACATATGCGTAGGAAGTGATGGAATGCGGAACGCTGTGTTGCATATGCAAATAAAAGATAGTGTGCGATATCGCTGAGCAGAATGTTATCATATTCATAACGTAAATAAAAAATCAGAGAAAGTTTCCTCGAGGAGCGATTTAGCGAACGACTGAGTTTTGCGAGTTTTGCGCGAGTGGGAAACGACCAGGTTTTATAGGAGTTGAGAACAAGCTATGAAAAACAGGCGAAGCGGTGGGCACTGACAAGAAGAGGTGCATCTATGGTTAATCGTTATAAATATATGCTAAACGAGGAGTTGAAGGTATTAAAATTTGCTGAGATGACAGATGCATGGCTTGATTTTGGAGTAGATTGTAGACGAGGTATTGAACATGATTATGATATTGTTGAGGGACCTATGGCGGATGATCAGATTTGGAATTTTGTAGAAGGGTTTATTGATGGTAAAATTCCACGAGATGCCTTTTGGGGATTGGTTAGGTTTAATTATCCTACGCATCAGATTGTGTTTTGTACAGAATCGGCACTGAAAACGTTGACTTTTGAAGGGAGCGAGACATTATGAAAAATAAGTACTTCCCAGATGAAGAAATAGAAATGAATGATCTATATTTTGTATGTTATATGATAGAGCGTGTGGCTAGGCATATTAAGCAAAAAAATAAGTATGTTGTCAATACAATTGGTCGAGATGGCTTGTATCATTTGCTTAGTTGTGCAAATGTGTTACATTGTGAAAATCCATTGAAGGTAGAGGAAGACTGGATAAAGGATTACAATTTAAAAGCAGGAGACTATGATGTGACAGTTGTCAATCAGGAGTTGGCGACCGTTATTCCATCACCGCTTGATATGGGAGCTGTATATCAGCGTTTGATCAGAGATACTATAAGTTCTAAGGAAGATTATGTAGATGGAATTATGAAGGTGTATAATAATGAGATTTGCGATGTGATTGACAATTATAATTGCAGTGCATTTTATGAACCATCATATGTAATTGCAAGGGCATATCAGAATGGTGGATTTTAAAAGTGTCGGTTTTTAGGAAAATTCAGGTGATAGATGAACGGCATCTGAAAAAGTCGGAAGAGAATAAGAGGAGTAACACTATCATTTGTTTGTGATATTGCTGCTCCTTTTATTTTTTAGGTGCGACTCAAATGATAGGATAACAGGATATATTGCCGTTCATTCGGATCGTCATAATTGATATGTACGATATCATCAATTTTTCGTATACGGTAAGTGATTGTATTTCTGTGCAGCCCCATACTTTCAGCAGTCAGGTTTGGATTTCTTTCATGTAAAAGATATTGGTACAGCGTATCTGCCAGATTTGTATGATGCTTCTGATCATAGGCCTCCAGTACC
>CAVEOS010000072.1:3416-13543 GCA_963617435.1 Lachnospiraceae bacterium | reverse complement strand
CCTTCCCACTACTAGGGTGGATTAGGGACTTTCACCCATTAGAAACGTGCGCCGCAAGGCGCACACGAATCAGAAGTTCACTCTTAAACGGAGTGGACTTCTATTTTTTATTACTTTTCCATAACTTCCGCAAAAAATCCACTCTTGAGTTAATCATCTTTTCCTCTGATTTTTCCGCCTTTCTGTATTGTACCATTTTGCCACTTTTTTCTTCCGTATTATCCATTGTACTTCATTTTATTTGCAGTATACTTAGGGCACAATCAAACGGAGACAGACTTACGCGCTTATTAAAGCACATACCCGCCTGCCTTCCAGTATTTTTACACAGGAGGTACAAACACATGAAAAAACCGATCTTAGTTGTTATGGCAGCCGGAATGGGCAGCCGCTATGGGGGATTAAAACAGATAGATCCTGTTGGCAGCCATAGGGAAGTCATTATGGACTATTCACTATATGATGCCCGTCGTGCCGGGTTTGAACGCGTGATTTTCATCATCAAGCACTCCATCGAAAAAGATTTTCACGAAGCGATCGGAGCACGTCTCGCAAACTACATGGATGTTTCCTATGCCTACCAGGATTTAGAGGACCTGCCGGAAGGATATACCGTACCGGAGGGACGGAAAAAACCATGGGGCACCTGCCATGCGATCCTTGCAGTCAGAGATCTTATTGATGCCCCGTTTGCAGTGATCAATGCTGATGATTACTATGGCACCACCTGTTTTCAGATCATCTACGATTACCTGTCCACACATTCAGATGACGATAAATACCGCTACTGCATGGTCGGCTATCAGTTAAAAAATACCGTTACGGAAAATGGCTCCGTTGCAAGAGGTGTCTGCACCACCGATGCTGATGCCAACCTGGTCAGTGTCGTGGAGCATACACAGATTGAAACGTATGAAAACGGCATCCACTTTACCGAAGATAAAGGAGCTACCTGGCAGGAGATCGATGGGGACACCACTGTTTCCATGAACCTCTGGGGATTTAATGAAAGTTTTATCAAAGAAGCTAAAGACCGCTTCCCTGCCTTTTTGGATGATGCCCTGATAAACAATCCGATGAAAGGGGAATACTTCCTGCCATCCGTTGTCAGCCAGCTTCTTGCGGAAGGGAAGGCAACCGTCAAAGTATTAAAAAGCCCGGATAAATGGTACGGTGTCACCTATCGTGAGGATAAACCGGGAATCGTAAAAGCACTTGCCGACAAAGCTACTGCCGGATTCTATCCAGTTCCATTATGGCAGTAACCACACATTCATTGAAAGGAGAATTTATCATGTTACAGATCGCACCGGAACTTTATGACGAAGTGCTCTCCGCCTATGACTTAGGCGAAGGAACCATCACCTATACACCTTATGGCGAGGGACACATCAATAATACCAAACTTGTGACAGTGACCGGGAAGGATACCCACAGATATATCCTGCAACGGATCAACACTGATATCTTTACCGATCCGAGCACACTGATGGAAAATATCTGTGGTGTTACTTCTTATTTAAAGGAGATCATTGCAAAACGCGGCGGTGACACCATGCGCGAAACCATGACGGTTGTATATACCAGGGACGGGAAACCTTTTTTTGCAGATTCCACGCAAGGTGTCTGGCGGATCTATCCATTCATCGAACATACTATCTGCCTGCAGCAATGCAGAAATACCAGGGATTTTTATACTTCTGCCAGAGCCTTCGGACAGTTTCAGAAAAACCTGGCAGGATATGATGCTTCCACCTTACATGAAACGATTCCGGATTTCCATAATACACCAGACCGTCTCTATAAATTCAAAGAAGCGCTCACTGCAGATGTGATGCACCGCGCCGCAGATATTCAGGAAGAGATTGATTTTGTCCTGAACCATGAAGCGGACTGCTCTTATATGACGGATCTGCTCTCTGCCGGAAAGCTCCCGCTTCGTGTTACCCACAATGACACTAAGTTAAATAACATCCTCTTAGATGACCAGACTAACGATGCCGTCTGCATCATCGACCTGGATACGGTAATGCCGGGACTTGCCGCCAATGATTTTGGGGATTGCATCCGTTTTGGAGCAAACCACAGTGCCGAGGACGAACCGGATCTGTCCAAAGTAAATTTTTCCCTGGAGCTTTTTGAAGCATATACCAAAGGATTTTTGGAAGTTGCCGGAGATGCCCTTACCCCGTTGGAAATTGAGACACTTCCATGGGGCGCAAAACTGATGACACTGGAGTGTGGCATACGCTTTCTGACCGATTACCTGGAAGGTGACCATTACTTTGCCACCCACCGTCCGGGACAGAACCTTGACCGCACCCGTACACAGTTCAAACTCGTCCATGACATGGAGGAGCATTGGGACGAAATGAATGCCATTGTAAGAAACTATACAAAATGATGAAAAAAGAGACTTTTTCCTTCAATTTGTGTACACTGCCGTATCCATTAGGTAATTTCATCGTAATCCATCCTTCCGCTTTTCAAATGGAAACTACTGTCCATTTGTGTATTACGCATTGTGTATTACCTGTGTATTACGTGTGTATTATATACAAAAATTGAGGGCTTGTCAAAACGAACCAAGCCCTCAAAAAGTCAGTATTTATGCGGTTTTCTTAGAACTTACCAGCTTTAGCTGCTTCCTCGATGGAAACTGCTACAGCAACAGTAGCACCAACCATCGGGTTGTTGCCCATTCCAATAAGACCCATCATCTCTACGTGAGCCGGTACGGAAGAAGAACCTGCGAACTGTGCATCAGAATGCATACGTCCCATTGTATCTGTCATACCATAGGAAGCAGGACCTGCACCCATGTTATCCGGATGAAGTGTACGTCCTGTACCACCGCCGGATGCTACTGAGAAGTATTTTTTACCCTGCTCGATACACTCTTTTTTGTATGTACCTGCTACCGGATGCTGGAAACGTGTCGGGTTGGTGGAGTTACCTGTGATAGATACACCAACGTTCTCATGATGCATGATTGCAACACCTTCCTGAACATCATCAGCACCGTAACATTTTACGGAAGCACGAAGTCCTTTGGAGTATGCTTTCTCATATACAATGTTCAGTTTTGCTTCTTTGTAGTCATATTTTGTCTCTACAAATGTGAAGCCGTTGATACGGGAAATGATCTGAGCTGCATCTTTTCCAAGACCGTTCAGGATAACACGTAACGGTTTCTGACGTACTTTGTTTGCTTTCTCAGCGATACCGATGGCACCTTCAGCTGCTGCAAAGGACTCATGACCAGCTAAGAAGCAGAAGCACTCTGTCTCCTCTTCCAGAAGCATTTTACCAAGGTTACCATGTCCAAGACCTACTTTACGATGATCTGCTACAGAACCCGGAATACAGAAAGCCTGAAGACCTTCTCCGATTGCTGCAGCTGCCTCAGAAGCTTTGCGGCATCCTTTTTTGATTGCGATTGCTGCACCTACTGTATAAGCCCAGCATGCATTCTCAAAACAGATCGGCTGGATTTTCTTTACCTGATCGTATACATCCAGACCAGCATCTTTTGTAATTTTCTCTGCTTCTTCGATAGAAGCAATTCCATAACTATTTAAAACAGAATTGATCTGGTCAATTCTTCTTTCATATGATTCAAATAAAGCCATTGTCCATTACTCCTTTCTCGGATCGATGATTTTTGCTGCATCAGCTACACGGCCATACTGACCTTTTGCTTTTTCCCATGCAGTATTCGGATCATCACCATTTTTGATAAAGTCAGTCATTTTGCCAAGGCTTACGAACTGATATCCGATTACCTCATTATCCTCATCCAGAGCAATGCCTGTTACATAGCCTTCTGCCATTTCCAGATAACGAACACCTTTTTCTTTTGTTGCGTACATTGTACCAACCTGAGAACGAAGTCCTTTACCAAGATCCTCAAGACCGGCACCGATTGCCAGACCATCATCAGAAAAAGCACTCTGAGTTCTACCATATACAATCTGTAAGAACAGCTCTCTCATTGCTGTATTGATTGCATCACAGACAAGGTCTGTGTTCAATGCCTCTAAAATTGTTTTTCCCTGTAAAATCTCTGCTGCCATCGCTGCGGAATGAGTCATACCGGAACATCCGATTGTCTCGATCAAAGCCTCCTCGATGATACCGTCTTTTACATTCAGAGTCAGCTTACATGCACCCTGCTGTGGAGCACACCAGCCTACACCGTGTGTAAAACCGGAAATATCTTCAATTTTTTTGGAGTGAACCCATTTTCCCTCTTCCGGGATTGGAGCAGGTTCATGTTTTGCGCCTTTTGCAACCGGGCACATCAATTCTACTTCTTTGGAATAAATCATTGTAAAACTCCTTTCTATGTATGAATGTTTTTTGAAAGAGATCCCATACCTTATACCTATCCTCTATTGCTTTTCGTAGAAAACTCGTTTCATTTTCTATCGTATCTCAACTGTGGTTTTCTGCACAGGATTACTTTGTTATTTTTTTAACATCCTTATGTATTTTGACACATTTTTTGTCATTCGTAAAGTACTTTCTGACATTTTTTTTACAAAATTTTGTTTGTATCAAAAATAGCACAAATGAGTCGCGACTAATTACTGTTTTTCTACAATCTCATTGCGGTTTTTGTAAATAGAATGTGCCGGTACCACGCCACGAACTGCGGATAACGGATATACATTGCTCTCCGGGCAGATGACAGTTCCCGGATTTAATACGGAATTGCATCCTACTTCTACGTTATTGCCAAGCATTGCGCCGAATTTCTTTCTGCCGGTAGCGATTTCTTCTTTACCATCACGTACGACAACTAATGTTTTGTCGGATTTTACGTTTGAAGTGATGGAACCTGCACCCATATGTGCTTTGTATCCAAGGATGGAATCGCCCACATAATTGTAATGCGGAACCTGTACTTTGTTAAACAGAATAACATTCTTTAACTCGGTAGAATTTCCTACAACTGCGCCTTTTCCAACGATGGCTGAACCGCGGATAAATGCACAGTGGCGGACTTCTGCTTCCTCATCAATGATCAGCGGGCTTCCAAGGAATGCGGTCGGTGCAACTTTTGCATTTTTTGCAACCCATACATCTTCGCCACGTTTCTCATATTTCTCTGGATCCAGAGTCGCACCCAGTTTTTTGATATAATCGGAAAGTCCGTCTAAAAGCTCCCACGGATACTCTGCAGTCTCCATATATTCTTTTGCAATTGTTTCATTTAAATCATACATATTTGTGATCTTACACTGTTCCATTTTTATGCCTTAGTCCTTTCATACTATGTTTTTCATCAATCCTATTGTGCCACGTTTGCCACAGTTTTTCCAGTCCTTTTTTCCCTGATTATCCGTACATGGAAAAATTGCTGTTTGCAATTCTATTCACCGCAAAAAGAACCCTGACCTACGTAACGTATCTGCTACATAAGTCAGAGTTCTTTTATATTTGCAATTTATTTCTGTTTTTCTGTATCCGGATTGATGATAACCTGTTTCCAGTTCTTCGGATCTTTTTTCTGCATAGCCTTTGCATAAGCCCAGAAAGGAATTCCAAGCACAATGTAAATGATCAGAACGATCCATGCATTTCGATCCATGGTTGTAACCGTTACATAAATAACATAAATACAGAATACAATGGATACGATACCAAAGAACCACGGAATCCGCAGTTTATATGGGCGCTCCCATTCCGGATGAGAACGACGCAGTTTCAGGAAGGACAACGCAACCAGGAGATATACAACTCCGGCTGTCAGTCCGTAAATGGTATAAATATAATTTACCCATGCATCCGGTGCAAATACAGTAAAGTAAATAGATAAAATACCTACGATGATATTAGCCAGAACCGGCTGACCGTGTTTGTTTACTTTTGCCAGTTTTTGGGTAAACTGAGCCTGTTTTGCCGCACCAAATAAAGTACGGGACGCACACATCCAGAAACCAGACAAGGTGGTCAGACAGGTTCCTGTTCCCATGACAACAATTACAATGCCAAGCCAGTGCATGTCGATCATATCAGCAACACGCGGATCTACGATATCTGTTTTTAATACCCAATCCTGGGAGATAATTCCGCCGACACCGACAACTGCCATACCATAAATTAATACAGTAAATCCAAGAGAACCTACGAATGCCTTCCACATTTTCTTTTTCGGGAAGTTGGCCTCCTCGGACAGCTGCGGGATCAGATCAAATCCGATAAATTTCATGATCAGTAATGCAATAGCTGCGGAAAATCCTTTTCCACCTGACGGGAGCAGATTCCCTCTGAAGTTTGCAAAGCTCCAGGAGCCACTGCAGATAAAAATAACAGATGCAGCCAGTGATACAATTAAGGTTGTCCAGAATAAGATACTCTGCAGTTTTGCAATAAATTTTAATTCGTTATTTGTAAGGAAGAACCATACAACAAGAACAATCGCTGCAATCAGTTTTGTCTGTCCTGCATCGATTGGATGCAGATATCCGATCATGCTGGCAATACCATAGGATACCGTAGGCATGGCCATAACATAAAGTAACAATACGAACCAGCAGCAGACCCAGCCGGTATTCCATCCAAACGCATTGGACACCCATACATTCTCACCGCCTGCATATGGCAGCATTGTGGTCATTTCCGCATAGATAAAACATAAAGGTAATACAAATACCGCACACAGGATCAGTGCAAATAAGGAACCGGTTCCTGTCAGAGTGAACCAGTACTGAATCTCCACCATCCATGCAGCGATCATTCCGCCGGCAGCCAACGCGATCAGCTGCGGCAATTTTAACGTTTTCTTTAATCCCTGTTCCATTTCATAACACTTCTTTCTCTCAACAACGATTCCTGACGAATCATCTTATTTTTACTTCTCTCTTCCCCAACAAAAAATCTACTTCGTGTTCGCCAGACACGTTATTATTTACGGTTTTTCTCGATTACTTCAATAGTCTCATCCGAAGATAATACGTTACAGTAGATTACATTCATGATCTTTAATTCTGCATCATGAAGTTCCTGATCTGCCGCCGCACAGCCGTCTTCCACACAGATTACTTTAAAATCATTATCTGCCAGGTCACGAACGGTGCTTGCCACACACTGATCAGTTACGATACCGCAAACTACGATTGTCTCGATCCCCATGTTCTGCATCAGACGTACATAATTTGTTCCAGTAACAACGCTGTCTGTGGTTTTATTTACGACGATCTCATTATCCTGCGGAGTCAGTTCATCAATCATGGCTGCATTTACGGAATTTACCGGAAGCAGCATACCGTTCCATCCTTCGGATTTCTGTACGGCGCAACGATCCTCTCCATTGTCCAGCAGGCATGCGATTCTGCCATATGTAACATACATGTTGTTTGCACGGAAATAATCCAGCATCTTTTTGCAGGCCGGAATTGTCACATTATCCAGTCTGTCATGGAATGGGATCCAGCGTTCCCAGTCTCCCATTTCCTTAAACTGCAGTGCTTCACCCATATCTCTGCGAACAAATTCATTCTGCATATCAATGATCAGCAGTGCTGTTTTCTTCGGATCCAGTTCGATATCCGGAAACTCTGTCATTGTCTGATAGTAAAAGGATAAATACTTTGGATTTGGTTTCATCTTCTCTCCCTCGTTTTTTCTTCAGTTTAACTGATTTTTATAGTTAAAAAGCACTTCGGGTGAAGTCCCCAAAGTGCTCCTTCGCTTAACGTGTCATATTATACATGGTGTCCTGCACAAAATCAAGTGCTTTTTGCGGTTTTTATGTATAATTATTCATTTTCCATGCATACAATGCATATTCTTACAAACTAAATTATAGTATTTATAATCCATTTAAGTCGAACACACCAATAATAATTGTGTGAATAATTTCAGCCTGTCTAAATCGGCAATATTCTTCTCAGAACTGCCACATATCCTTAACGGGATTTTTTATAAAAAGGTGCCACCCGGTCAAAGGAATCCTTGATGATATACTGATTGCGCAGTCCCAGCACACCACTTGTCCGGCTCTGAATGAAATGCGTCAGTTTTGTCATATATTCGTCCGGGGTGATCGTGCCCTCTGCCACATAATTTAATCCTTTTTCCCAGCTTGCCGTCAGTTCCGGATTCAGCAGTGACTTAATAGATGCCGATACCGTATCATAAATCAATTCTCCCTGTAAGGTCGGAGTAATGATCTGGGTCTTTTTGTTCAGGCTCAGATATTTGTTATTCACAAGCTTTTTCAAAATTTCTGCACGGGTCGCACTGGTGCCGATACCGGAACCTTTGATCTGCGCGCGAAGCTCTTCATCCTCAATCAGCTGACCTGCATTTTCCATGGCAAGGATCATGGAACCGGAATTGTAACGTTTTGGCGGGGAAGTCTCTCCCTCTTTGATGGCGTAACCTTTCACCAGAAGCGTCATGTCTTTCTTGATCTTGGCAATCTGTTCCAGCAAATGCGCATCGCCGCTTTTTTCATTGGAATCTGTATCGTTTGCACTTACAGTATCTTCCGCTTTTTTCTTACGGAAAGAATATTCCATCACCTTCAGATACCCCGGATCTGCCAGTACCTTAAAGGAAGCGAAAAATCGCTCGGTCTCCATTCCCATGGTCAGGCTGACTTTTTTGTAAATCGCCGGATCATAGAAAATAGCAAGAAAACGACGCACGATCGTTTCATATACCTTCAGGGAAATCGGATTTAAGCCACGCATAGAGCCCAGTCCCTGACCGGTCGGAATAATGGCATAATGATCAGTGATCATTTTGTCATTGACATATCTTGTCTTTGCGATCTGCTTATAACTTCCTTTTTCCAAAATTTCTTCCGCAAACGGACGCACCATATTGATGCCTTTTAATCCGGAAATATTTTTCGAAATCTCCTTTGCCACCGCACTGGAAAGCACTCGCGCATCAGTACGTGGATAAGTCACCATTTTTTTCTCATAAAGCTCCTGAACCACACGCAAGGTCTCATCCGGACTGATCTTAAACAGTTTGGAACAGTCATTTTGCAGCTCCGCCAGATTGTACAAAAGCGGTGGATTTTTCTTCTCCTGCTTGCGCTCCACAGACATGACAGATGCTTCCTGCGGTTCCAAACTCTTCATCCAGTTGATCAATTCCTGCGCATCTTTCTTTTCCCGGAAACCGTTTTCCTTGTAAAGCTTTGGTGTGCCAAAATATTTGGAACCCGGCACAGCGCGCCATTCGCCCTCGATGGTCAGGCCCTCAAAATCCATGCTGTTTAACACACGGTAAAACGGTGTCTTTACAAACTCGCGGATTTCCCGTTCCCGGCGCACAACCATGCCAAGGACACAGGTCATAACACGTCCCACAGAGATTACGGTATATTTCTGATTCAGGAAACCAGCCAACGTATTGCCATATTTCAATGTCAGCAATCTGGAAAAATTAATGCCCATCAGATAATCTTCTTTGGCACGAAGATAAGCTGATTCAGACAGATTATCATACTCGGACAAATCTTTTGCTTCGTGGATACCACGTAAAATTTCTTCTTCCGTCTGAGAATCGATCCAGACACGACGGCGGTCTTTGCCCTTTACACCTGCCATCTGTTCCACCAGACGGTAGATGTACTCTCCTTCCCGTCCGGAGTCGGTACAGACATAAATCGTATCTACATCCGGGCGGTTCAGCAAGTTGGATACAATCTTAAACTGCTTACTCACCCCTGGAATCACTTCATATTTAAATGTTTCCGGAATAAACGGCAGTGTCGCCAGACTCCATTTTTTGAATTTCATATCGTAGGCTTCTGGATAACTCATGGTTACCAGATGTCCTACACACCAGGTAATGACCGCGTTTTCTGATTCCTGATAGCCGTCAAAACTGCGCATATCTTCTTTCAGTGCCTTGGCAAACTCGCGAGCCACACTTGGTTTTTCTGCTATGTATAAAGATTTTCCCATTCAAACTCCTCATTCATATTTGTTTCTTAGAATTGCGCCTTAAACAGTTCAAGCCGCTCATAGAATCCATCATAAAAATTCTCCTGCTGCACAGGAGTAAAATAAAAGATCTGAAGAAACAGCATATTTTTACGTTTTGCTTCCTCTTCGTCACAATTTTGCATGGTCTGGCGGAGAGATTTGGTGAGTGCA
>CAVEOS010000072.1:0-3406 GCA_963617435.1 Lachnospiraceae bacterium | reverse complement strand
GTGCATGCCATTTTACTAAAAATCGCTCGTAATCCTTCATTCCGTCCATTTCCAGCCATTTGATTACTTTCATTTTGGATTTATTTTTCGCCGGACAGGCATCCGTCAGCAGAAAATAACTCAGCTTTTCCCCTTCATAATTTCGTCCCAGAGGAAATAACCGACAAATTCCCGGGCGAAATTCATGAATGCTACATCTTCCCGCCTCATTTAAAAAAGAACATTTCGGACTACCTGCAGATGGAGCCATTTTCAAATTTGGAAGGATCAGACCATCTTCTACATGCAGTTCAATTGGTCCTGCCATCAACTGCTCAAAGCTTTGTCCCAGGTTCCGCTCCAGACGCCAGATATCCATCGGATCCAATAAAATAGACTCTCCCATGTCCTGACAACAGGCAGAACAGCCGTTGCAATCGTGACAGCCTACTTTTACCATGTCATTGCTGCTATATAACTTTCCATCTGATATATCTTTTAAACATTCTTCCATGCGTTTTTTCTCCACCCTTCAAAAGTCCAGTAGTTGCATTATAACAAAAATGCAGAGGTTTTCCAAGGGGCAGATTTACAGGCAAAATGCCCATGCTTCTAACGCATTGTAGAAGCAAAGGCATTTTTACTCTCGTTTTATAGTTTTTCTTTCCACTCATACACGCAATGAATGTCTCTCAATGTGCAGCATACTCCATTTTTATATGTAGGATGTGCCTCCAGATAAATTGGAGCATCTTCCTTTAATGGATATAACCGCAAAGTCAATTCCGTCGGAAAATCAAATCTTTTCAGGCCAACTTCCCAGATATCTCCGATATAATACTGATCTGCGATTTTTTCGCCATTCAGGTAAAGTTCTGCCTGATCTGTCTGAAAATCAATCTGAAGGAAAATATTTTCTTTTGAAGCATCATATGCTTTGTCATAAGAAATTTGAATTACATATTCCTGATAATCTTCACCAGTATTGTCACCCTCACATGTTTCTGACCCGCCTAACTCTGTTTTGTCTGCTCTGTGAGAAACATTTTTTTCCTCCGATGTAATTTCAGTATCTACATCTATATCTGTAAATGATACGACAGTCTGATCATCTGCTACTGTCAAATCATGACTCAGCACGCAAATTTCAGATGCATCACCTTCCACATGCAAAAATTCTGGAATGACATCTGACTTTTTCCACTCATTGGCCATCCACTGATCTACATTCTCTACAGTCGCATCCATGAGCATCCAGCATTTTTTCTGTGCACGATCGCTGCGGCAAATTACTTCTATCCCATTTTCTGTTTCCAAAATTGATGACTCACTGAAAAACAGTATATTAGGATATTTTTTCATGCGCCATGCATTTTTTGCCCAGGCATGATCCATACTGATAAGCACCTGACCTGACAACTCCCGGTCCACATCATACTGCATTTTTTCCTTTCCATAGAAAAACCACAGTTTTTGGTTGATATTGCATAATGGTGTCTGGTTGATCCAATGCAATGTCACGTCATCTGACATTGGAAAGTTAAACGGATAAAAGAAATAATCTCCATTTTTAATATCCTGCTTTGGAAAATTTATTTTTCCATCTGCTGTCTGAACACGCAACGTCACATCTTTATGCTCTGCCATCTTATAGCCTCGCTGATAATTGTTTACAAACAGATAACCACGATCCTCGTTTCTGCGCGTAATCATACGAAATGCAGATAAATCTTCTGCATCCTGAAAATCTCCAGAACGAACTACCACCGTATCGTCTACAAGTTCATTATTTTTTTCATGATCCGTGGTCTCATTGACACAATTTTCACAACTTTTTGTTTTCTGTTCAGCCTCATTATCATGTTGTTTCTTGCTTTTTGCTCTCTGTATTGCCGCACAGTCATCTCCGACAAACTGCGGTTCCATATTGCAAAATGTTTCTCCATAATCATGCACAAACATCGCCAGCAATTTTATTTCTTTTGCAGTTTCCGAAATCTGACCATATTCCCGGATCGGTGCCTGAAAATCATAGGAAAGTTCCGGCACATCACAGGCAGAACCAACCGCTTTACATTCATGCAATGTGCTGAGTTTTCCTTTCGGATTTGTTCCACCATGATACATGTAATAGCCCAACAGATTACAACCGCTTCCAAGTTTGCATACTGACATCGCACCGATATCTTCTGCTGCCACCCGTGGTCTGCGATGATGTGTCACCTGCACACCGCCACCAAGTTCTGCGGTCAGATACGGATAGACATCTTTATCAAATGACAATTCCATGCCCGGCGCATAATCACTGCCGATATTTCCATCATTTCGCACCGTTGAAAACAGATAATTTTTGTTTGGTGGAAGCTGTTTTAAAGAAGCATCCCACGGAGCATCGCAATAACCGCCCATGACCGGTGTCAAGTCACCAAGCACTGCGCCGCCCCATCCGGTTGCAGTCCAATACGGTGCTTCAAAACCAATCGTTTTTGCCAGCTTTGTCAGTGTCCGCATATGCTGCTCCCCGACCGCGCCACGCAGACCACCCACATGACCATATTCATTTTCAATCTGAATACCAAGAATGCAATGGGTTCCTTCCACTTCTTTATAAATCTTCTTCCAGAAACGTTCCACTAAAGCCAGATAATCCGGATCATCACTGCGCAATTTATATCCTTTTTTCAGCAGCCAGTCCGGGAAACCACCATTTCGTGCTTCTCCGTGCGCCCACGGTCCAATGCGTAACCACACATGCATCTGCCATTTATCACATAATTCCTGAAAACGATGCAGATTGCGTTGCCCGGAAAAATCAAATATGCCTTCTTCTTCCTCATGATGAAGCCAAAATACATAAGTTGCTATGATGTCCATGCCACAGGCTTTCATTTTTCGAATCTCATCTTCCCATTCCGTTTCCGGGCATCTGGAAAAATGAAACTCCCCCATCATTGGAAAAATTGCTTTTTCGTTTTTAAGTAAAGATACTTCGTTAATACTATATTTTTCCATTCCAAACTCCTTTTCCTGTATTGCTTTCGTTCGATTTTATTACAAGATGATTTGTTTTTACATCTTTGTTTCTGCATCTATTGTAGCATTTTCATTCCATACTTCCTATTTCTTTTTCGTCTAAAATATTGCTTTTCTTTTTGGAAAAATTGCTCTATGGTATATCACTTTGTATCGAATATTTTTCTCATAGTTTTTTATAAACCTATCTGGTATATTGTAATTGACACATCTAACAGATATACCTTTTCCTAACTTTTGAGTAAAAGAAAAAGGCCTCTGCCCTTTGGCAAAAGACCTATTTTCTATATAAAGAAGCTTTTGTATCATCAAATCATTTTCCAGATAACTGCTCAGCAGCATTTGTTCACAAGGTATATATCGTATATGTAAATCACAATTTCAGGTGTTTTGC
>CAVEOS010000071.1:0-13792 GCA_963617435.1 Lachnospiraceae bacterium | reverse complement strand
AGTATATGAGAACAGTATAGGAAAAGCGGAGGAGGAATGCAATGCCGGGATATAATTTCAATCATTTTACCGGGAAAACAGAAAGTGGGAATACACGGAAAAATCGCAAGAAAAGAGAGCGAAAGACCAAAGTACATACCAATAAATATGAGAAGTATTCCAACCAAAGATAATTCAGCAGATGGAAAGGCGTAGGGAGGAGGGAGAGATGGAAATAGTAATTTTATTAGCAATATTTTATGGGATTGCAATTGCAGGCATTGTGGTAATGAGAAAAATACAACCCGAAGACAAGATATATCCTATCTGGGCTGCATTTATATGTGTTGCGTTTACATGTTTTGTAAAATGGCACGTATCTTAGGAGCAAGTTCATTAAACAGAGATCTTTTCTCGTCGGGGTATGTGCTTCGGATTACTCGATTTAATTTTTCCATATCCTCAATAAGATCTTCAGGGAAATAAATCAGCGCAAGACCGTAAATTTCACCATATTTTTGAAGAGAATCCTGACTGGCGTGAGTTATACATTCACTAGTGTACTTTAGGTAGTCTTCATAGATTCCGCGTTTATAGAAAAAGGAACTTTCCTTTTCTTGTTGCTGATACTCAAGTTTTTTAAGCTTGAGCTGATGACGATTATTGATAAGTGCTGTAGCTATTGGCGAGATGATGGCAGCAATTCCAAGAATGGCTGTAATTGTGACAGTTAAATCTAACTTCATGTAAATATCCTTTCATTCGTACTCAGCTCTGGCGGGAGCCTGTGTATCGATTATAGGAGATAGCAACGAAAAAAGCAAATCAAAGAGCAATTAGATAACCCGAAAGCATATTTTTGAGAGGAGGTGGGGAAATGGATGAAAGGAAACAGCGGATGGAAGCGGAACTGGCAAAGCTTGGAATCCATACAGTGGATGAGCTGAATGAAGCTATCAAAAAGGAAAAAGCATTAGATCTGTCAATGATGACAGGAACGGCGGAAGCTGGAAGAAAGGCGGGATAACATGAACAAACTTAAAATTGCCGGAATCATCATATCAATCGTGGCAGCAGTTGTATTTGTGTTTCTGTATTTTGGCAGACCACACACGGTTGCAAATGCAATATTGCTATTACTGGTAGGTGCAGTGGTGGTGTTTGGACTGATGATGGTTTCGGTAGTTGAAGAACTGAACTTGGAGGACACAAAAGATGAAAAATAAGATTGCATTTGGACTGTGCACCGTAGGCCTTGGAATGGCTGCCATCGGAATGATGGGGCTGTGCAGTGAGGGACAAGCCTTTGTATGGGAGTTTGCGATCACAGCCGTTGGACTGGCTGTTGCCGGTGCAGGAATAATTTTGAACAAATTAAAAGAGCGTGAAACCCTGAGAAAGTACACGCTCTGACTGATGGCATAGGTATAAAACCTATGTCTGGAGTATAGCAGACAAGGAGTGAAAAAGCAATGAAAAAAGAAGAATTGAAGAAGCTTAGAGAGTGGTGTGTGGGGATGGAAACGTTGATTAATCTGATTTCCACACATAAAAAGAGAGTACCGGAGAGTGTGGAACTTATCATTGAACAACCGACAGATAAATCTGTCCATGTATATGCTGGCATAGAAAAGATTGCGGCTGCATTAAAAGAGCCGATGCATTTTGAATTTGGATCAACTTCTTTTAAAAAGACAGTGCTTTACAACGAAGTTACTTTTTTTCAGATTGGCTTTTACGCAACAGTGCAGGAATAGATATGGATACAGCAATGGATTTATATGGCAGTGATTATGCAGCGCATCACATGCAGCATACAACACGACAGAACAGACAGGCGGAAGCCTATAGAACAATAGAAAGCGAGAAAAAGGACTATGAATATTTTTGGAATCACAGGTCAGTATCTGGAACTTCTCCAGATGGCAGAAGATGAAACACTGGATCAGGAGATGATCAATGACACATTGGAGAGTGTCGACTGGGAGTTTGAGGAGAAAGCCGACGCTTATGCAAAGGTAATGAACTCATTGGATGGGACAGTGGCAGCCATTGACAAAGAGATTGAGCGCCTGTCGCAGCACAAAAAGAGAATTTCCAACAACATTAAAGGCATTAAGTACAATCTGGAACGTGCAATGCAGCTTACCGGAAAAACAAAATTCAAGACGGAGTTGTTCAGCTTTGGCATCCAGAAGAACCCGCCGGCGGTTGTGATTGACAATGAGGAAGATATTCCAAAAGAGTATTACATTCCACAGGATCCGAAGCTGGATAAGACAGCAATCAAGAAGTTCCTGAAAGACAACGAAGTATCATGGGCGCATCTGCAGCAGGGTGAATCGCTGCGGATCAGATAGGAGGATGTTATGGCAATTCCAGTATTAATCATTGGCAGATCCGGAACAGGCAAGAGTACAAGCCTTCGGAGCTGCGTAGACAACCCTGATTGGAATCTGATCAGAGTATTAAATAAGCCGCTCCCATTCAAAGGAAAAATCAATGGATGGAACACGGATAATTATCAGCAGGTCATGAAGTGCCTGATCGCATCAAAGGCAAATAACATTGTCATCGATGATGCCGGGTACCTGATCACAAATATGTTTATGAACGGACACAGTTCAGCCGGCAGTGGAAACGGGGTGTTCACCCTGTATAACCAGATCGGGGACCATTTCTGGAATCTGATCCAGTTTATTTCTGAGAAAGTACCAGAAAACAAGATCGTGTATGTGATGATGCATGAGGAATCCAATGATCTGGGAGAAATCAAACCGAAGACTATCGGTAAGCTGCTAGATGAAAAGGTTTGTATTGAAGGGATGTTCACTGTTGTTCTCCGCTGTATCGCAGAAGGCAACAATCATCTTTTCGTAACACAGGCGGCAGATGGAGCAGTCAGTAAGTCCCCGATTGGCATGTTTACTGATCTGACGATTGATAATGACATTTTACTGGTTGAAAAAGCAATCAGAGAATATTACGAACTTGGAGGTAAGAAAGAAAATGCAGAAACCAAATGATTATGATAACACACAGGCTCAGGGCGAATATATTCCGGTGGAACTGGGCGGACATAAACTGATCATCAAGCAGGTAACCGAAACAGTTTCCAAAGCAGGAAGACCGATGGTTGTTGTCTACTTTGATTTTGCACCAGATGATGTGCAGCCGGGATATTTTACGGAGCAGTTCAAGAATGATATCCGACCGGATAAGAAATGGCCGAATCAGGCAACACAGTATATTTTGACAGAAGACAGTGATGGAAGTGGAAGATGCAACCGTTCATTTAAAACCTTTACAACTTGCGTAGAACATTCCAATACAGGATTTACCACACAGTGGGTGGAAAATTTTGGAGCACAGTTCAAAGGTAAAAAAATCGGTGGTGTGTTCGGTGAACAGATGGATTACTACAATGGTAAAGAAGTGACAAAACGTGTGCTGCGCTGGTTCACTTCTTTGGATAAGGTTGCAGATGCGGCTGTCCCGGAAAAGAACGAGACCAGGGCATATAAAAACCATATGAATGGTTATGCTGCAGGAGCCACCCCGGCGGGTGATGGTTTTATGAATATTCCGGATGGAGTCGACGAAGAGCTTCCATTCAATTAAGGCGGTGATCTGGATTGCAGATTCAGGTAGATACTCGTGAACACAAAAAAGAATGGGAACGGGTACAGAAGCAATTTGACAAAATAGACGATATACAGTATTTCCGGTCAAAGCTGTATGTTGGTGATTACCAGTCTTTGGATAACCCGCGACTGGTAATTGACCGGAAAAAAGATTTGCAGGAGCTGTGTGGCAATGTCACACAGCAGCATGAAAGATTCAAGGCAGAGCTGATCCGGGCGATGCAGGCAGGAATACAGGTGGTTATATTGGTGGAACATGGCGCTGATATCAATTGTTTGGAAGATGTCTATTTCTGGGAGAATCCAAGAAAGCACCGGATCATTTGGCGGACCATCAATGGCAAGAAGACTAAAACAGTAATCTCCGAACGTGCTGTTGATGGAAAGCAGCTCTACAAGAGTCTTTGCACTATCCGTGACAGATATAATGTCCGGTTTGAATTTTGCAGCAAGAAAGAAACAGGAAAAGAAATCATCAGGATCCTGAGAGGAGAATAGTCATGGCAAGACCCTTGAAAGAAGGGATTGACTACTTTAGCTTGGATTGCTACATGGATGACAAAATTAAAATGATACAGGCTGAATTTGGCTTAAAAGGATTTGCGATAGTCGTCAAGCTCTGGCAGATGATCTACCGGGAGCATGGTTATTATTGTGAATGGGATAATGATCGTGAACTTCTCTTCAAGTCTGAGGAAGGTTTGGAGAGCGGTTCTAATTTAGTAAAACAGGTGATAGATGCTTGTATCAAGAGAGACATTTTTTCAAAGGAGCTTTTCGAAAAATACCATATCCTTACATCCAGAGGAGTGCAGAAAAGGTATTTAGCCGTAACAGCCAAACGGAAGAAAGCCGAAGTGAAAAAAGAGTACTCTCTAATTAAAGTCGCCCATAATCGGGTTAATGACGGTAAAAACGCAGTTAATGACGGTAAAAACCAAGTTAATGAAGTCAATAATACACAAAGTAAAGTAAAGGAAAGTAAAGTAAATAATAGTGCTCCCGCACCTGCTCCGCCTGATTCTCCAGAAGACGATGATGAGTGGGAAGATCCAGAAGAATCACTTCGTAAATGGGAAGCGTGGAAAGCCCAACGGGAGAAGAACGATGAATCATGAGCAGGAGATTGTTGGAATTAAAGCACAGATTGCCATGCTGGAAGAATTACAGGCAGATTGCATGGATGGAAAGCTCTGGCACATTTACATGCGGATGATTGATGATCTGAATCAGAAACTAGATGAACTGACAAGAGGTATTGGAAATGGGAATGTATGAATTTAATCCGAGTGATGCGATGAGATTCGCGCGCTGGTATGGGGCAAGGACAAGACAGATAGGTGATGAGCTTCGTTTTACGGAGTGCCCGTACTGTAAAGGCAGGGGACATGATAAAGATACATTTTCCATCAACCTTAATACCGGGCAGTTTAAGTGCTTGAGAGCCGGATGTGGAGTTACTGGCAACATGCTGACATTATCCAGGGATTTTGATTTCAGCCTTGGAAATGAAGTGGATGAATATTATCGGCCAAAGAAGCAGTATCGGAGCTTTAAAACACCGACAGAGCCAATTAAGCCAAAAGAGCCAGCAGTTGCTTATCTGGAATCACGCGGCATCAGTGCAGCGGTTGCAGAACGGTATGAGATCACAACCTTGGAAAAGCAGCGGAATATCCTGGCATTCCCATTTTACGATGAAACTGGAAAGCTGAGATTTATCAAGTATCGGAAGACGGACTTCGATAAGTCGAAGGATAAAAACAAAGAGTGGTGTGAAAAAGATTGCCGACCAATCCTGTTTGGAATGAAACAGTGCAATGACAAGTTCGACCGGCTGATTTTGACAGAAGGACAGCTTGACAGTCTGAGTGTGGCAACCGCAGGAATTGAGAATGCGGTATCTGTTCCAACCGGAGCAAAAGGGTTTACCTGGGTGCCGTACTGCTACAACTGGGTGAGCAAGTTCGAGGAGGTCATTGTCTTTGGAGATTTTGAAAAGAACCACATCACATTGTTGGAAGAGGTTGCCAGACGTTTTCCTTGCCGGATAAAGCACGTTAGGGAAGCAGATTACAAGAACTGTAAGGATGCAAATGAAATGCTCCAGAAATACGGTACAGAATGTATTAGACATGCTGTGGAAAATGCCGTATATATTCCTGTAAATCATGTGCTGCCATTGTCAGAAGTCGAGAATGTGAATATTTATGAACTGGAAAAAGTAAAGAGTGGCATCAGTGAACTGGATAAAATGCTCTACGGCGGACTTCCGTTTGGAATGGTCTGTGTCATAGCAGGTAAACGTGGTGATGGAAAATCAACACTGGCCAGTCAGATCGTTGCCCGTGTCATAGATCAGGGATATGCGGCGTTTACATATTCTGGGGAGCTGCCGAATTATTTGTACAAAAGTTGGTTTGACTTTCAGGTGGCAGGAAGACACCACATCATAGAGAATCAGACAGAGTATGGAACAGTGAACCGTTTCATCACAAATGCCAATCAGGAGCTGATTAATGCATGGTATCAGGAAAAGGCATTCATTTATGACAACCGGATTGTTGAGAATGATGAAAAGGAAGATCTGCTCAAAAGCATTGAGCGTTCCATCCAGCAATACGGTGTCCGGGTGGTCCTGATCGATAACCTTATGACCGCAATGTATATTGATGAGCAGCGCGGCAGCGATCGGTATGAGCAACAGGGACAATTTGTTCGGAATCTGACCAAACTGGCAATCAAATACAACTGTCTGATTCTTCTGGTAGCACATCAGAGGAAGAACGGTTATTCCACAGATATCAACGATGAGGTTAGCGGATCAGGTGATATCACGAACCTTGCAGGTCTGACAATCGGGTACAACAGGGGAAGCAGCGATGAGATTGGAAAGAGCATGAGTGCGGACCAGCGTAAGTTGATAGTGGCAAAGAACCGATTGTTTGGAAAGATTAATCTGGATGGAATTATTCTGGATTATGATGAGCGTTCGAAAAGAATATATGGAGCTGGGGATGATTTGGATTATCAATTTGGCTGGGACAAGTCAGATGGATTTTACAGCGCTGATATTGATGAGTCGGACGAGTGCCCATTTAAGTAGGAGCGAATATTATGCATGAAAAAATACAGGATGTCATGAATACGGCATGGAAGAATTATAAAGAATACCGGCGGTCCGGGGATATGCGGCAGTATACCAAGCAGATGAGTGTATTGGTAGAGAAATACAAAGGCGATTCCCTGCTGCAACAGTTCGCTGAGAATATGGCAATTACCTATGTGCCGGTAATCAATGCAATGGCAGAGGAGAAAAGAAATGAGCAACAAATTGGTCAGAAAGGAAAAAAATAAACCAAAGTATGGCTGGATGCAGTGTGAGATTGATGCGTTAGCCAGAAAAGATGCAAGAGAGCGTCAGCTTGCAGAGTATGGAGTTACAATGGCAAATCATGCATTGGAAATAGGATTCTGGGTTTTGCATGATAAGTTTGGATTTGGAAAGAAGCGTCTTAACCGGGTGATGGACTGCATCAATGCCTATCTGGTAGCGGCGTATAACGAAGAATTAAGCATCAGGCAACTGCCGCTTGCTTTGCAGAAAATGAAAGTACAGGTTGATGTGTGTGCGGAAGCAAAGAAAGTTCCGCAGCGGTGCAGACTTAAGATGGCAGAGATGAGCCGCATGAATAATCCAAATGAATTCAAGGCCAGAATGCATATCATAACGGAAGCACTTTCGGTTACTTATGCAATGATCTGTACGGAACTGGTCACCAGAGAGAAGATGAGCGGAGCAAAGATTTGTGAGTTCATGAATGAATGCACAGCTTTTATCAATGATTATTTGGATGGCGGCTGGGTATGCCAGGAAGATATCAGATATCAGCTGGAGAAAGAAACGGGAATAAAAGTAGCACTATGTTAGGAGAAAAGCAATGTTTAAGATTGGAGAAAAATATAAAATCTATAAAGATGTAACAAGAGAATTAAAAGGAAAAGAGTGGGTGAAGGCTGTTGTGGAACATATTCCAGAGCATGAACGGTTTGTCCGTTTCCGACTGCATTTTGTAAACATGTTCGGTGATTACACAAGCTATGTAGAATCATTTTCAATGAATGAGTTAGAGAAGATGGCAGCAAGCGGAGAGCTGGTGAGAGCATGAAGACCGAAGACACAAAGGAATTAACCAGAGAAGAATTCCGGGCAGAGAAGAAGCGGAAAAAAGGACTAATGACAGCAATGCAGAATCTTCCCTATGAGATCAAGGTCAAAAGAGCTGCCATCCGGGTAAGAGAATTCATAGAAAAATGTGATGAACTCGGTTATAACACGCATATTTCCGTTGGTGGTCTGGATAGTATCACTCTCCTGTATTTCATCAGATCACTGGGATACGATATACCGGCAATTTCAGTGAGTGCACTGGAGGACAGGAGCATCATACAGATACATAGACAGATTGGCGTAGAAATTTTAAAGCCTGGAAAGCCAAAGGCTGAGATCTTACAGGAATATGGATTCCCAGTATTGAGTAAAAAACTTGCAGGTCGAATCGAAACACTGCAGCATCCAACAGAACGCAACAAAACGGTGCGGCACGCAATTATCACAGGCGAATGTGGAGCACAGGGGCATTTTGCCAAGAACAGCCGAATGAAGCTCCCTAAAAAGTGGCTGGAGTTGTTTGCAGGTTATGAAAACGAGAACGAGGGCGTCAATTACCAGATCGCACCATTTCTTGTATCAAACAAGTGCTGCCACTACATGAAAGAGCTGCCCTGTGATAAATGGGCGAAAGAGCATAACAGTAAACCGTTCGTAGGCCTGATGGCTTCCGAGGGGGGGCAACGCGAAGAAGCATTGGTGGAGCATGGCTGCAATTACTTCTGGAAAAACACAATCAGAAGCGCACCGTTTGCTCCATTTCTCAGACAGGATCTGTTACAGCTTGCACTGGATCTGAAAGTACCGATACCGGAAATTTACGGAACCATCGAACGGAAAGCGGATGGAACCCTTTACACGACCGGAGCGCAGCGAACCGGATGCTCCATGTGTGGGTTTGGAATCCATCTGGAGAAGAGGCCACACAGGTTTGATCAGCTTCGAAAGAGAAACCCGAAAGAATGGGAATATTGGATGTATCGGTGCTGCACGGATCCTGTGACTGGCGAGAAATACGGTTGGGGACGTGTGCTGGATTATATCGGTGTGGCCTGGGAAGATGAGTACCAGGAAATGGAGCAGTTAGAGCTGAAATGGTAAGGAGCAAAGATAGATATGCGAACAATAGTAGAAACGTCAAGAGGGTATGTACTGGTGAATACCTGCAATACATTTGACGCAGGATTAGAGACAATGGTGTTTAGCTGTACAGAAGACGGAAATACAATAAGCTATAGCGATTTGGATGTCAGAAATTATGCAACCGTTCCAGAAGCAATAAAAGGTCATTGGAACATGGTAGAGAAGTGGAGGAGTAGATGATGATTGTTAAATCTGTAAAATTAGAGAACTGGGCGAAAAGTCAGAAGAGAGTGACTGTTGGAAGAATTCAGAAAGCGTTCAATGTTAACGAAGACCGTGCGCAGGTATATTACGATTATCTGAAAGGTGCTGGAATTGTTGGCAGAATGGGGATGGTAAGGCATGAAAAATGAGCAGATGGATAGAAAGAAAATAACGAAGTTCCTTGGAAATCTGCTTGTGTCAGATCGGTTCAGAGACAGAACTTATTGGGCAAAAGAAGTCAGCATCGATTACGGAACGAAAGATATAAAAAGGATTGATTTCATGCAGTTTGAACCTGCGGGAGTTACTTCAATCAGCGCTATCGAAAAAGGGATATTTACTTGCTACGAGATAAAGAGCTGCCGGAATGATGTGTTCAGTGGAAATGGCTTAAATTTCATCGGAGAAAAGAATTACATAGTGACTACAATGGAATGCTGGAAAAACATCCAAGAGGACATGAGGTGTGGGAGACTTGATGTACATATCGAGGAATGCTGCCCGAACTCATCACATCACTACGGAATTATGGTGGCAATACCACTATGGAGCAAAGCAGAGGATGAGTATATTAACCCTACACCTTTAGACCAGGCGAAGGACTGGAAACTTGCGGTGGTGATTCCGTGCAGGCAAGGCCCGAGGAAAAGAAGCATAACGGAGATGCTTTTTTATATGCTTAGAAGTGGAAAGTAGGTGCAGAATGAAAAAGAGTGATGAACAGTTGCAACAGGAAGTGACGGAGATCCGGCAGTTTATAAATGGGGATTCCAGAGATACAGAAAGAAAAATAGAGGAATGGAATGGCCAGGCATCCTGTCCCAATTGTAAAGGATTATTCGGAGATATTGGAGTTATAAAACTTTTAAAGGCTTGGGACATGCCATATTGCAAGTGGTGTGGACAGAAATTAGATTGGAGTGATTGTATAAATGGTAACAGAGTTCAATGGTTTTTCTAAGGGCGTGATCGGTAAAAAATTACCGTCAGATACCACGCTGAACAATATGAAAAAGTCAGAATTGATAAAACTGTTGCATCTGGCGCAGGAAAATTACAATGCGCTTTTGACTTTCTACAAAATTGCTACAGATACGAATAAATGCAATCGTTGTCCGCTTCCGCAAAAATGGATTTCTGTTAATGACAGACTTCCGGACAAACCCGGAAGTTATCTGGTTGTCGGAAAAACAGGTGGTGCTACCGTTACGCAGTGGTATCCACCTAGCGAATATAACGATTATAAAGGGCATTTTGGTGGCAATCGTAGAGAATACATAAGGTTCTGGATGCCAAGACCAGAACCACCAGAAAGGAGAGTGAAACAGAATGATTTTTGAAGTAGGAAAATGTTACGAGCATACCACAGGATTGAAAATTAGAATTTTGGCAGAAGCAGATACATGTGCTTATGGACACGTACTGATCACTGAGGACAGCTACGGAAGAATTGTCCCGATGGGAACGGGAGAAGAAGCAACTCTCAATTATACAGAGTGTGAGGACTTCATGAAGACCGTGGAAGAGACAGGATCATACGAAGCAGTTGTGATGCCGGCAGCAGAATCAAATGAGATTGATGTATCTGAAATGAATCTGGATGCGGTAGAAGTTAAGCCGGATGATGTAGAGGATGAAGAGACGGAAGTGGCGGAGGATGAAGAAAAAGATGAAACTGATCAATAAAATTTCTGATAGACCAACTGATAGACAAACTAATACACCAACTGAGTTGAACTATCAGTGACATTACTTGATTACCTTGCATCTATTGGTGGCAATCCGGAATGGAGCCTGTCATATCTGATATGGCAGCAGATACAGCAAAGTGGCAGCAGGGCAACGCTGCAGGAGAAAAATAAGGGAGGCGATGCCGTTGGAGAAGATGACAAAGGAAAGACTGAAAGCGTACCGGAGCAATAAGGCGGAGATATTGGAACTTGATTATACTCTGCAGAACCGCTGGAAGTCAGATACGATGATCGGGAACGATGTAATATTTGATTACAGCAAAGGTTATCCGATGCCACAATGTGTGGTTGGATTCGACCAGGAGAAATATGAGCGGTTACAGAACCGTGATCTGAAGCGAAAGAAAGTTCTGGAGCAAGAGTGTAAAGAGGTGGAGCAGTTCGTGGATTCGATACCGGACAGTCTGGCACACCGCATCTTCCGGAAGCTGTTCATTGATGGCAGAAAGCCAGTAACACAGGAGCAGGTCGCAAAGAGTGTGCATCTGGATCAGAGCAGAATAAGTAGAAAAATTGATGATATTCTGAAAAACGCATAAAATGCATAAAAAACATATATATAATAATACTTGAGCCAAAGGCGGAAACCGGCGGCTCCCTTCATATTAATAATATAACCGAGAGACACCTGTATATAATCTGCAGGTGTTTTCTATTGAGTAAATTCAAAAAGTATTATATTATAAAAATAGGTTATATTTATGAAAATATGGAGGGCTGTTTTTATGATATTTTTAAGTCATAATTCAAGTGACAAAAGGATTGTTGAACCATTTGCTAACCGACTTGCTGAAGTATTTGGAAGAGAAAATATTTTTTACGATAGTTGGTCAATCCAGCCAGGAGATGGAATTATTGATCAGATGGAGCATGGGTTAACTGATGCAACCAGTAAGAATTAAAATGTCTTCAAAAACAAAATTAAATTTTGGTGGAGTAATGAGGGCATATAAAGAGGATCAATACAATTATATTCCGTATGATTTCGTAGATAACTTATAATTGAGGTAAAAAAGATGAATGTATATAAGCAAGTTTTGGAAGTTAGACCTTTACAAAAAATAGAAATACCTATAACCAAAGGGAGTCAAGATATCGTGAAAGTTGGTTTATCGCAAGGTAAACCGTGTTTATGGTTTTTGGCGCAGTCATGTTCAAAAAAGGTGCTAGTAATACATTCGTATATGACTGGTGAAGATATACCGGATGATATAGAGTTGGAATACTTGGGAAATTATAAGTTAGATGTGAATATTTTAGTACACGTTTTTGGAGAAAATCAATAATACAAATATAAAAATGACCAGGGCAGCAGGATTTACCTGCTGTCTTTTTCTATACAACAAAACCGACGAATGAGAGGTGAAGGTACATGGCAAGAGCACCAGATCCGCGAATCGAAAAGGCAAAAGCCATGTATCTGGAAGGTGTGAAATTAGTTGAGATTGCAAGTCAACTAAATTTACCGGAAGGGACGGTTCGGCGATGGAAGTGTACTCATAAATGGGATAGCGAACGTTCGGATAAGAAAAGCGAGCGTTCGAATAGAAAGAAAGGTGGGCAGCCTGGTAACAAAAATGG
Organism: Lachnospiraceae bacterium; assembly: GCA_963617435.1. GTDB lineage: Bacteria > Bacillota > Clostridia > Lachnospirales > Lachnospiraceae > Eubacterium_I. Next base: position 1,319 of record CAVEOS010000071.1, on the reverse strand, counting down.
GAAAGGTGGTCCGCCGGGAAATAAAAAGGCTGAGAAGCACGGATTCTTTTCAAAGTATCTTCCGGAAGAAACACTATCCATTATTCAGGAGATGCCGGAGAATCCATTGGATGTCCTCTGGGATCAGATTCAGATTGCTTATGCTGCCATTATCAGGGCACAGCAGATCATGTATGTGCGTGATCAGAGTGATGTGACAATAACAAAGATTGCGGAAAGTGAAAGAAATGAATTTTCTGGAAAGTGGGAAGTGCAGCAGGCCTGGGATAAACAAGCCAATTTTTTATCTGCTCAGGCCAGAGCGCAAAAAACTCTGGAGAGAATGATCAACCGGTACGAGGATCTATTGCATAAAAATTGGGATATGGCAACCGAGGAGCAGAAAGCAAGGGTTGAACAGATTACCGCAAAGACAGAACTGCTCAAAGCAAAAGCACAGCTTGATGATGATGCAGAAGTGGTAGATGATGGATTCCTTGAAGCATTAAAGGGAACAGCAGCAGAGGATTGGTCAGATGCGGAAGATTAAACAGTTTTTCAAATTCCAGCCATTTTCCAAGAAACAGCGCAAAGTACTGAACTGGTGGACTGAGGAGTCGCCGGTAAAGGATTATGACGGTATTATAGCAGATGGCGCAATCAGATCCGGTAAAACAGTGAGCATGTCATTGTCATTTGTACTGTGGGCGATGTGCAGCTTTAATGGTCAGAATTTTGCTATGTGCGGCAAGACAATTGGTTCGTTCCGAAGAAACGTACTGTTCTGGCTGAAATTGATGCTTCGCTCCAGAGGATACCGGGTAACGGACCACCGGGCAGACAATCTGGTGGTTATCTCAAGGGGCAGCGTAGAAAATTATTTTTATATATTTGGTGGAAAAGATGAACGATCACAGGATCTCATCCAGGGAATTACTCTGGCTGGGGTCTTTTTTGATGAAGTTGCATTAATGCCGGAGTCATTTGTGAATCAGGCAACTGGTCGATGCTCTGTAGACGGTTCCAAGTATTGGTTTAACTGCAATCCGGATGGACCATATCACTGGTTTAAACAGAATTGGATTGATAAGCAGAAGGAAAAGCATCTGTTGTATCTGCATTTTACAATGGATGACAACTTAAGCCTGTCAGAAAAGGTGAAAGCCAGATACCGCAGTATGTATACCGGGGTATTTTACAGACGTTATATTCTTGGTCTGTGGGCGATGGCTGAGGGCATCATCTATGACATGTTCAGTGAAGAACGTCATGTGGCAGATCCGGAAACATTCAGTGATTCATTACTTGATGGTAACAGATATGTCAGCTGTGATTACGGT
>CAVEOS010000070.1:0-14572 GCA_963617435.1 Lachnospiraceae bacterium | reverse complement strand
ACGCACGGTGGTGTGAGAGGTCGGGGGACTATTCAAATCCCCCTCCTACTCGATTAGGAAATTACGATGAATTTCCTATCAAATAAAAGCACTTCGTGCAAACGATGCACACTCGCACGAGAAGAGATTCTTGCTTCGCAAGAGTGCTCGGCGCGGGCAAGAAAGATGTGCTATTGATGATTTTATACGCGAGAATGTATGGCAGCACACTTTCTTGTTTACTAAAGAAGGGGTGAAAAAGATGGGAGTTTTGAGCATTTTAAAAAAATGGCGGAAATCCGTCTGGGGTATCATGGTGGCTGTCTGGCTGTTTTCTTCATATGTCTGGCTGTTGGATGCTATCCCAGGTTCGGTCTGCATCGCATACGGTCAGCAGCTGAATATTACGGAAGGACTTCCGGTGACCAGTCAGATCCGAAGTGTGGACGGAATAGTGGCATCCAACGGAACAATGCCAAGTGGCAGCTATGAAATGGAATGCCGGTTATTTGGCCTGATTCCGGTCAAAGATGTGACGGTGCATATTGTGGAAGACACCGAGGTGATTCCCTGCGGGATTCCTTTTGGGCTTTACATTGAAATGGAAGGTGTGCTGGTGGTGGAAGTCTGTAATCTGGAGCAAAATGGTGTCCAAATGGATAGTCCGGCGAGTCATATTTTGAAAGCCGGGGATTATATTACTGCGGTAAATCATACATCGATCACTACAAAGGATGAACTGCAGGAAGCGGTTGCGCAAAGTCAGGGAGCAGAACTGGAACTGACGGTTATGCGGGATGGCGAATCTTTTCAATGTAAGGTAACGCCTGTCTATACGGATAATGACAAATATCAGATCGGTGTCTGGATTCGGGATGATCTGGCGGGAATCGGAACCCTGACCTATATTGACGGAAATGGAACATTTGGAGCGTTAGGTCATGGTATCACGGATATGGATGTGGATCATCTGGTGAATATACTGGATGGAACCGCGTATCAGGCCAATATCCTGAGTATTATCCGGGGAGAAAAAGGGAAACCCGGCGAACTGGTGGGACAGATTCATTATAATCAGGCAAACCGACTGGGACAGATCACCAAAAACACAAACAACGGAATTTTCGGCAGTCTGAAGAGCGTCCCAGATTCCCTGAAAGATGCGGAGCCGATGCAGATTGGATTCAAACAAGAGATAGAAACTGGTTCGGCGCAGATTCTGGCAACCATTGATCAAGCGCGGAACTTGTATGATATTGAGATCACAAAGGTAGATGGCAACACACAGGAATCCAACAAAGGCATTAGTTTCCGGGTGACAGATGAAGAACTGATTCAGGAGACGGGTGGCATTATTCAGGGGCTCAGCGGGGCGCCGATTTTACAAAATGGCAAAGTGATCGGAGCGGTCACCCATGTTTTTGTGAACGATCCGTGCAAGGGATACGGTATCTTTATCGAAAACATGCTGGAACAGTGAGTAAAAATAAAGCCATTGAGCAAGAAGCTCCCACTTCAAAATCCGTGATTTAAGAGGTGGGAGCATGTCAACAGGATGATGCGGGTAGAATGCTGGTTTTTCGGCCTGCGTACCATTAAGTATAATTTTATCCTGGCTGATCTATATGGGAATTGATGCCCTGCGGGATCATGAACTATAATTTTGCTTCCGGGGAAATCTCGGCATGAATACATTCGATTTTTTCCCGGATCGGCATGGTTGGAGCAACCCAGTTAACAGCATTTCGGATAATCTGTATGATATACGGATTATGATAAGCCGGAGTGGTTTCGTGTCCTGGCTGGAAATAGAAGATCTTCCCATATCCTCTGGTCCAGGTACAGCCGGAGCGGAATACTTCACCGCCACGGAACCATTCGGTAAAGATTACATCGTCCGGTTTCGGAATATCAAAATATTCCCCATACATTTCTTCGGCACCGACTTCGAAGTTTGCAGGGATTCCCTTTGCAATCGGATGAGTCGGTGCTGTTGTATACATACGTTCATAATCATCGTGGCGCCACTGCAGCGTACAGCTGGTGCCAAGCAGCAGGCGCAGCGGTTTGCTTAAGTGTGCAGAGTGCAGAGCGATAAACCCCATGCCACCAAGCACACGCTGGTGTACTTTTTCGGCAAGTTCATCCGGAACAGCATCGTGTGCCACATGTCCCCACCAGATCAGAACATCAGTGGAATTCAGCAATTCATCTGTCAAGCCATAGTCTGGCATATCCAAAGTGACCAGAGTTACCTGATCGTCCGAATTTTCTTGCAGAGCCGCTGCCAGTGTGCCGCACAATCCCAATGGATAAGTAGCTTTGATCTGTTCTGATTCGTCTTTTAAATGAGCGGCAAATTCAGCCATTTTTTCCTCATCCAGATCTTTCGGCGCAAAGCGTGGATCCACAACACCGCGTTCCTGTACATTTTCGTACCAGACTGTAATATTCATAATAACTTCTCCCTTTCTCTCAGCCTGTATTGAGACTCCTCACTTTTGTAAGTGGAGAGCAGTGGCAAATCTTTGTATGTAATCATCCGTTTATAAAAAACAAAATTTCACACATTTGATTCTTCAAATTCATATATCTTCATTTTATCTGATTTATATATTTTTTCAATATATTTTGCAGACTGATAGGAAAAATCATGTGTTCAGACAGGGCAAAGTTTGGTATACTTAATCATAACAGGATACAGGAAGAAGGTATGAAATAATGGAAGAAAAAATATCTTTTTGCAAGGGCGGAGGCTGTACCGCGAAGCTTGGCGCCGGCATCTTAAGCCATGTGCTGGAATGGCTGCCAAAAGGACCTCAGGATCCGAATCTGCTGATCGGGTATGACAGCAAAGATGATGCAGCTGTTTATAAAGTAAGTGATGATATTGCGATCGTGCAGACGCTGGATTTCTTTCCGCCGATGGTGGAAGATCCATATACATTTGGGAAAATTGCGGCAACAAACGCATTGAGTGATGTGTATGCCATGGGCGGTGAAGTGAAAACAGCGTTAAATATTGTATGTTTTCCGGAAACCATGGATCTGAATATTTTAGGTGAGATCATGCGTGGCGGTTCTGAGAAGGTGATCGAAGCCGGTGGAACGCTGGCCGGTGGACATTCCATCAATGATTCTGATGTAAAATACGGATTGTCGGTGACAGGCGTTGTGCATCCGGATCGCATTTATCCGAATAACGGCGGTAAACCGGGCGATAAGCTGATTTTGACAAAGAAGCTTGGTGTCGGTATTATTTGTACAGCAAACCGTGTACAGGAAGCTTCGGAAGAAGCAATGGAAGCGGCAATTGCGTCCATGACAACGTTAAATAAATATGCAGCGATGATCTGCAGAAATTATGACATCCATGCCTGCACCGATGTGACAGGCTTCAGTTTTCTGGGACATCTGCATGAAATGATGGATGGAGCACTGAGCTGTCATATCAATGGAAATCAGGTGCCGGTATTTTCGGAAGCGTTGGATTATGCGGACGAATTTCTGCTGACAGCGGCGGGACAGCGCAATCGAAATCATGTACAGGATTATGTGAAATTCGAGAATGTACCGTTTGCCATGGAAGAAGTCTTGTATGATCCACAGACGTCCGGTGGACTGTTGGTGGCTGTGGATGCAGCACAGGCAGATGCACTGGAGCAGGAACTTCAGGATGCTGGACTTCCGGCAGCAATCGTCGGTGAAATTACCGAAAAAAGTGATGTAGAAATCACCGTAACCATGTAAAATATCAGGCTTAAGATGATTCATGCTTTTTAGCGGATGAGCAATTAGATATTTGTACCAGTAATGAGCTATAATATGTAATCTTATGATATGGAGGAATAACAAATGATCAAAGTAGATGCAATGGGCGATACCTGCCCGATTCCGGTAGTAAAAACAAAAAATGCTATCAAAGAATTAAACGGCAGTGGAGAAGTAATGACACTGGTGGATAATGAGATCGCAGTGCAGAATCTGACAAAAATGGCAAATCAGAAAGGTTATGGCGTGAAATCCCAGAAACTGGGAGAGGGACAGTACGAAGTGATTATGACAATCTCAGCAGATGGAGCTTCAACGGCAGCAGAACCAGTGGAAGCCGCAGAAGAAGAGCAGACAGTCTGCTATCCGGATGCAAGAAAGAAAAATACTGTTGTAGTATTATCTTCTTCCACAATGGGAAATGGAGATGATGAACTTGGCGCAATCCTGATGAAGGGCTTTATCTATGCGCTGAGTCAGCAGGACGAACTTCCGATTACGATTTTAATGTACAACGGTGGGGCAAAAATTTCCTGCGAGGAGTCACCGTCACTGGAAGATCTGAAGTCATTAGAAGCGCAGGGAGTGGAAATTCTGACTTGTGGAACCTGTCTGAATCATTATGGATTAACGGACAAACTTAAAGTTGGCGAAGTCACCAACATGTATGTCATTGCCGAAAAAATGACACAGGCTGACTTAATCGTGAAACCTTAAATTTTTGTTTGGCTGTGTAAATAAAAAATCTGAAAGTGAAATCCAGAAAGACACGGATGATTTTATTTATACGACGGCATCGATTACCACATATACATCTAAAACATAATACATTAATGCTATGTTGTGCACGCTGAGATATACCTTGAACGTAAAAAGCATTGGGAATGTCATAACATAAATAAAAATCAGAGAAAGTTTCCTCAACGAACGTCTAGTGAGTGAGGAAACTTTCTCTGGTTTTTCTTAAAATATTAAATTTTAGCCAATTTACGTTAAGTGGTATAGCGGATAATTTTGGCCGGATTTCCCACAACAACCGCATTGTTCGGCACATCCTTAGTCACAACAGACCCAGCGCCAACAACCACATTATTTCCAATCGTCACGCCCGGCAGCACCACACAGTTTCCGCCAAACCACACATTATCACCAATCGTGATCGGTTTTCCATACACATAATTAGCCACCCGCGTCTTAGAATCCATCGGATGATTTACCGTGTAGAGACAGGTCTGCGGTCCCATCAGACAGTTATCACCAATCGTGATTGGAGCAGCATCCAGCATGACACACTGAAAATTCGCAAAGAAATTTTTGCCTACATGGATATGAAATCCAAAATCACAGTGGAACGGAGGTTTGATAAAGATATCATCATCGCAGTCTCCGAACAGTTCTTTCAGAAGAGAGAGACGAAGCTCTGTTTCATCTTCTGTGGTTGCATTAAAACGGTCGGCCAGTCTGCGGGCATGTTTTTTTAGTTCTCCGATTTTTTCATCGCTGTTCCAGAACATTTCACATTCTTCCATTTTTTCAAATTCTGTACGTGTGTCCTTTTCCATATAAAAAATGTCTCCTTATCAAATGATTTACTCCCAGTTCCTTTAACAGAAAGGATTCTGGGAGTATTTTAAGTACTAAAGTTTAGGGGCTTTACGCTGGAAAACTTCCAACGGAATCTGAGCCAGAATAACGGCAATGAAGATCAGTACACAGCCAAACAGTTCACGGCCACTCATTGTCTCATGCAGGATCACCCAACCGCCGAGGACAGAAAATACAGATTCCAGGCTCATCAGCAGAGATGCAACGGTCGGGTTTAATCCCTTCTGCCCGACAACCTGCAGAGTATAACCGGCTCCGGAAGAGAGGATTCCGGCATAAAGCAGGGAAATCAGTGCTGTCGGTGCGGCAAATGTTGCCAGCATGGACGGAATATTTGCAAAGGAATGCTGCATATCAACGAAAAAAGCAGGAATCAGCGAGACAATACCGGCCACCAGAAACTGTACACAGGATAATTTGATGCCATCCACCAGTGGTGAAAAATGATCGACACATAAAATGTGCAGGGAAAATCCAAGTGCACACAGAAGTAGGAGCAGGTCAGGCAGCTGCAGGGAAAAAGATCCTTTCATACACAGCAGATAGAGTCCGATCAGTGTAAGCACAATGCCGACCCAGATGTTCCAGCCACACTTTTTTCCGAAAAATAATCCGATGATCGGTACGATCAAAATATAACAGGTAGTTAAAAAACCAGCTTTTCCGGCAGTAGAACCATAAAAGAGTGCCAGCTGCTGTAAAGTGCTGGCAAATCCAAGGATAATTCCACAGGAAATACCACCGATCAGTAATGTTTTTTTCTGTTCTTGAGAAGATTTTTTACCGGAAGAACCGTTTTTTCTATTAACAAGTAAAATGACTGGACATAACACAGCGGCACCCAGTAAAAAACGGATGCCGTTGAATGTATAAGGTCCGTATTTGCCGCCTTCGCTCTGTGCGACAAATGCAATTCCCCAGATAAAAGCCGCCAGAACAAGCAGAAACGAGTTACGTCTTTGCAATGCTTTTGCTTTCATAATAGTTATCCTTTCATCTTTTGCTGTTATTCACATACATGTTCCAGACCCTGAGCCATGATGGTTGCCACATGGTCATCAGCGAGAGAGTAGTAGATGGTTTTGCCGTCCCGACGGAATTTGACCAGTGCGGACTGCTTTAAGATCCGAAGCTGATGTGATATAGCACTCTGTGTCATGGACAGTGCATCGGCAATGTCCTGAACGCATAATTCCTGTTTGGAAAGAACTGATAAAATACGTATTCTGGTCGGATCGCCAAATACTTTGAATAAATCAGCGAGCTGATATAAAGTTTCATCATAATTGGAATCGTCCATATTTGCTATCCCCATGGTATTGTATCCTCCAAATCGAAATTATTTTGTACAAATGGTTTATGTACAGATAAGAAACGTGCTGATATCAAGACCCGATCGTGCGATATCAGCACAGTTTCCTGCATAATATCTTATTTTAACGTAAAATGAAAGGTAAGTCAAATTTTGTAACAGATGTTACTTTACTTTTATGTACAGTGCACGGATGGAATTTAATACACAAATCATAGCGACACCTGTGTCTGCAAAAACAGCCATCCACATATTTGCGTGTCCGGTCAGACCAAGGATCATAACAGCGATCTTGATTACCAGTGCAAATACAACGTTCTGAATTGCGATACGGTTGGTCGCTTTGGAAATGGAGATGGACTGTGGAATAGCCTCTGTGGAAGAGGTCATAAACACAACGTCAGCGGCTTCGATGGCTGCGTCAGCACCACTTCCCATGGCTGCACCAACATCGGCACCTGCCAGTACCGGAGCATCGTTGATACCATCACCGACAAACATAACGGAACCGTATTTGCTACGGATTTTTCCAAGTTCTTCTAATTTACCCTCCGGTAATAATTTTGCATGTACTTCGTCAATTCCGGTAGCAGCAGCGACAGCGTCAGCACCAGACTGGGAGTCACCGGTGAGCATAACGGAGTGCAGACCAAGTTTCTTTAACTGACCGATGGCAGAAACAGCATCGGATTTGATCGTATCAGAAATTACCATGTAGCCGGCAAATTCACCGTTGATGGCCATAAATACTTCTGCACCGTAAGATGCATCGGAAAGATCCGGCATGGCAATCTGATATTTATCCATTAATTTATGATTTCCACATAAAACAGTACCATGGTTGGTTTCAGCAACGATTCCGTGTCCTGCAATCTCAGAAAGTTTTGCAGGTTCTTCGATGCTGAGTCCTTTTTCTTTGGCAGCAGTTACGATGCTGACAGCAATCGGATGTGTGGAATGATGTTCGCATCCGGCGCAGAGTGCAAGCAGTTCATCTTCGGAGAGAGAACCTGCGGAAACAGTCTGCTGTAATTTGAAGTTACCTTCTGTGATGGTTCCTGTCTTATCCATAACAACAGCGCCAAGTTTGCTTAAGGATTCCATGGAAAGGCCGCCTTTGAACAGGATACCTTTTTTGGAACCTGCGCCGATACCGGAGAAGAAGGCCAGTGGTACACTTAATACAAGAGCACAAGGACAACTCATTACAAGGAAGGAAATTGCAGTGTAAATCCAGTAATTCCAGTTACCGCTTACGATAGACGGAATGATTGCAATGATGACAGCGGCAAGTACGACACAAGGAGTGTATACTTTTGCAAATCTTGTAATGAAACGGTCAAGCTTCGGTTTGCTTGCGGCAGCGTTTTCCATAGATTCGAGGATACGAGAAACCATAGACTCGGATAATGGTTTTTCTACGCGCATTTTTAACTGACCGGAAGTATTGACACAACCGGAAGTGATCTCGTCACCGGCAGATACACCAACTGGAACCGGCTCACCAGTGATCGGAGAAGTATCCAGACGGCTTTCCCCTTCGATGATCACACCGTCTAACGGGATTCTGTCACCCGGGCGGATCAGCAGGATATCACCGACTTTCGCATCTTCAGCCGGAATTACAGTAGTGTCATTTCGGGATACAAGGTTTACAACTTCCGGACGCATATCAACGGCATCCATGATCTGACCACGGCTGCGCTCAACGGCTTTATCCTCGAAAAATTCACCGATACGATAGAAGAGCATAACGCCGACTGCCTCAGGGAAATCACGGATTGCAAAAGCGGCGAGGGTTGCAACGCCCATCAGGAAGTTTTCGTCAAATACCTGTCCATGGGAGATGTTTTTCGCAGCTTTCACCAGAATTTCTCCACCGAGAATGATATATGCAATGGCAAAAACAATAAAAGTAGCAGCAAGTGTGTTATCAATGGTATGATTTAAAATAACACCGATAACAAAAAGGATTGCGCCTGAAATAATGCAGCCAAGTTCTTTTTTATCATCGCCATCCTCTTCATGGGAATGGCCTTCGGCTGAAGCCTGCTTTTTCGCTTTCTCTAACTCATCACGGGCCACAACTTTTACTTCTGATTCGATGGAAGCACAGATTTTCTGAACTTCAGGCAAATATTTGTCCGGATCAGCGGCAGAAAGACGCAGCTGTTTTGTTGTATAAGTGATCGTAGCAGCAGTAACACCTGGAATATCGTTGATCTTATCTTCCATTTTTGCTGCGCAGTGTGCACAACCAAGGTTCTGTAAAATATAGATTTTGCTGTTTCCACTGTGGACACGCTCTACATGATGCACTTCCTCGTGATGGTGATGATCATGGTCGTGGTGATGGTCATGACAGCCACAATCGCAGTGATCGTCATCGTGATCATGATGGTGGTGATGATGCTCATGTTCTTCATGGTCATGGTGGTGATGTTCATGCTCGTCGTGATCAGCGCAGCAACCACAGTCACAATGATCCTCGTCATGCATGTGTTCTAATTCCTCTTCGTCATTTAATTTATGCATATGGGAAACCTCCTGTTTGAAATTCTAAATATATGATTAAGTATTCATATGAATATTAAATCATATGACCATATACTTGTCAATAGTATATTTGATTTATACAAAGATAAAATTGCAACTAAACGAATTGTGTAGTAATATATGTAAATATAAACACAAATAAACAGAATTTTTAGTCTGTTGACAATTATCGACACGATATGTGATTTCCAGTGTTTATAATGCATTTGTTCGCAAAATACGAATCATTAGGAGGTAAATATGGAAAAGCTGAATGTCGGAATTGCAGATGATAATGAACTTATGGTCCATCTGTTGTCAGATATTGTGGCACGAGATGACGAATTACAGGTGGTAGGAACTGCACGTAATGGTGAAGAAGCGTATGAAATGATCAGAACAAAGGAGCCGGATGTCGTTTTATTGGATATTGTAATGCCAAAATTAGACGGCCTCGGGGTAATCGACAAAGTAAAGAAGGATAAAACTTTGAAAAAGTCGCCAACTTTTATCATGGTCAGCGCAATTGGACAGGAACGTGTAACCGAAGATGCATTCAAGCTTGGTGCGGACTATTACATAATGAAACCTTTTGACAAAGATGTTGTTGTAAACCGTATAAAAATGGTCCGTCGTCAGGAAAGCAGAAAGACGTTTCATATGCGTCGGACAAGTTCACAGGAAAACTATGAAACAGAGGTACGCCGGTCTCTGGAAAACCGTGTCACAGATATGATCCATGAAATCGGAGTGCCTGCACACATCAAAGGGTATCAGTATCTGAGAGATGCGATCATCATGTCAGTCAATGACATCGAAATGCTCAATTCCATCACAAAGATCCTGTATCCGACGATCGCAAAAAAATATCAGACCACAGCCAGCAGGGTAGAGCGTGCCATCCGGCATGCGATCGAAGTTGCATGGAGCCGTGGAAAAATGGAGACGATCGACCAATTGTTTGGTTATACCATTCATAATGGAAAGGGAAAACCGACCAATTCTGAATTTATTGCACTGATCGCAGACAAGATCCGTCTGGAGAACTGACTGCGGAAAGAAGATGCACCAAAACATGAGAAAAGCAGTTGGTGAGACCCGCTAAATGTGCTATAATATTTTACAAATATACTACCTACAATGAGGATTGGGGGAACAGGATGAAAAAAATATTATTTGCATCATCAGAAGCAGTACCGTTTATTAAAACCGGCGGTCTGGCTGATGTAGTGGGATCTTTGCCAAAATATTTTCCGAAGAAAGAATATGACGTGCGTGTTGTTGTTCCAAAGTATATGTGCATGGATGCAAAATACGCGGAAAAAATGAAGCTGGTGACAGAATGTCAGGTACAGTTAAACTGGCGGACACAGTATGCCGGTGTTTATGAACTGCAGGAGGACGGTGTCACTTTCTATTTCATTGACAATGAATATTATTTTGCCGGTCCGGCACCATATGGACAAATCTATCAGGATGCGGAGAAATTTGGATATTTTTCCAAAGCCGTACTGACCATATTGCCGGAGATCGGTTTTCAGCCGGATATTATTCACTGTCATGACTGGCAGACAGGTCTGATCCCGGTATTTCTGGAAGCACAGTTTCGACAAAATGATTTTTACCGCTATATGCGCACGGTATACACGATTCACAACATGAAGTTCCAGGGACGCTGGTATGTAGATGCAATCCGCGATGTAACCGGACTTGACAGTTCTTATTTTACAATGGATAAGCTGGAAAGCTACGGAAACGCAAACCTGTTAAAAGGTGGTATCGTATATGCGGATCACATTACAACCGTCAGTGAGACTTATGCAAGGGAAATTCAGTCTACCGAAGGCGGCGAAGGTCTGGATGGGCTGATGCGTGCAAAATCTTTTGCACTGACCGGAATCGTAAACGGACTGGATTACAAAGTATTTGATCCAAAGAAAGATCCGGCGATCGCAAAGAAACTGACCGGAGATGTTTCTTCTTATAAAAAAGCAAATAAACTTGCACTTCAGAAAGAAACAGGTCTGGAAGAAAATACGGACAAATTCCTGATCGGGATGGTTTCCCGCCTGACAGATCAGAAAGGTTTTGATCTGGTGGACTACATGATGGATGAAATCCTTGGGAATGATCGGATTCAGATCGTGGTACTTGGAACCGGAGAGCAGCGTTATGAAGATATGTTCCGCTTTTTTGCACAGAAATATCCGGGCCGCGTATCTGCAAATATCTGTTACTCGGAAGACTTTGCGCATCGAATTTATGCGGGCTGTGATTCATTCCTGATGCCTTCACTGTTCGAACCATGTGGTTTAAGCCAGCTGATGAGTATGCGTTACGGAACCGTTCCAATGGTACGTGAGACAGGAGGTCTGAAAGATACCGTCGAGGCTTACAATGAGTTTGAGCACACTGGAACCGGTTTCGGTTTTCATAATTATAATGCGCATGAAATGCTCTACATGATCCGTTATGCCTGCAAAATTTATTTCGGTTATCCGTCAGAGTGGCTGGACATCGTAAAACGCGGCATGGCAATGGATTACTCCTGGGCAGCTTCTGCAAAGAAATACGCAGAGCTCTATGAAGGTCTGTATGCCCGCAGTGAAAAACAGCGTGAGCAGGATCTGGCATGGAAAAAGGAGGCTGAGGAGCGTGATCAGAAACGTCTGGAAGCAGAACTTCGGGTAAAATTAATGCTTGAGGCAGAACAGGCAGCAAAAGAAGCAGAAATTCAGAAAGCAGAAGCCCTGAAAGTAGAAAAACAATTTGCAAAAACAACCACTGCAAAGAAAAAAACTACGACGAAGAAGTCAACTGGAACAACAAAAGCAGCGAAAAAATAGTGTTTATACGATTTATCATATGAGATAAATATAAGGAGTATCTCCTGATTCAAAATATATGAACCGGCATGAAGTACTGATGCATCTGCAAAAGGCTGTCAACGGACATATTTATGAATCAGGAGATTTTTTGAATGGGGTTAAATTAAAAACGAATTACATGGTAATCTCATTTGATTTGCGGGAATAGTAATAAGCGTGTGTAGACAGGATCTCATCATCCTGCAGCTGTGTGTCATTGACTTCCTGAACCATTTCGGAAAGCTCCGGATAGTTGTCGCAGTCCAGCGTCGGAACCAGGATGACTTCGTGAATGCTGCTTGGGAGAATATAAAAATCCGTCTGGGCTTCTTCCGCCAGATCTTTCAGCAGATTTTTGTAAAGGATACAGGCAGCTCCAAAGAGATTGGTTTCGTTGGTCAGTACAAACATCGGATATGGCTCTGTCGGATAAATCCCATCCAGAGAAATATGTTTTCGCTCGGTCAGGGTATGTATCACATCATTCATGTCGTACAGCCGTTCCGGCAAAATATGTTGGGTATTTTCTTTGGCAATCTGAAAGAGTTCCGAAGTCTGAATGCCCCAGTTCTGCAGGTGGGAGTGGTGGATCAGAATCGTCGCGTTTCCCTGTGTGATATCCATGGAGATCAGGCAGTAGAAGACAATGGCCAGATCCAGAAAACGTACATGCGGGACTTTCTTCAGCAGTGTATAATTGCGGTCATAATGAATCAGTTTCATGGCAATCTTGTCCCGGATATTTTCAAAATCAGTGAAAAAGGTCGGATCGATATTCTCCGATGGTTTGTGTGTCTGGTAATCCTGCAGAAGTGACTGATATACATCCTGAAAAGGAACCCCATGCTGATAGGATTCATAGTAATAATCCAGATAGAGTGTAGGTGAAATATTACAGTCCTTTTCCATAATGGACAGTCCGTCAAGCAAAATGCCGTTGTTTTTGGTAACCTTCTGAATGGAAATTCGTTTTGGATCAGGAATGTCGTGTTCCAGACGTTCCATAATGACTGTTTGAAATGTTGAATATTGCATTAAAAATGTAAAAAAGATAAGACGAATATAATAGTTTTTACTTGCTTACCATAACACAGTCTGAACAGAAAGGCAAGAAGAAAATTCTTTTTTTGAAAATTTTTTTGAAAATTTTTTTGAAAATATCAAAAAAAGACTTGCAACAATGAAAAAAATCTAGTACAATACTTTATACATGCTTCGATGGCTCAGTTGGTAGAGCAACGCATTCGTAATGCGTGGGTCGAGGGTTCGAGTCCCTTTCGAAGCTTGAACAATCAGAGAGTCCCGGTTTAGTGCCGGGACTTTTTGTTTGCAGGAAAATGCTGGTTTCATCTTGCGTGTCTCTCTTTTTTTCTATATACTGAAAAATAAATAGATGTTACAAATGGAGGAAGTAAAAAATGGCAGTAAAAATTAATGGAATTAATCACTGTGCGATCAGTGTGGCAGATATTGAGGAGACGATCAAATGGTATTCCGATGTGTTTGGATTTACGGTAGTCAATCGTTCAGAGATTCCGGGAGCAGGCATCAAAGTAGCGCATCTGCAGGGCGTTGGATTTTTATTAGAAGTTTTTGAGGCACCGGGAGCAAATCCATTACCGGAAGACCGCAGAGTGCCGAACCGTGATCTGATGACTCAGGGAAACAAACACATGTCCTTTGGTGTGCCGGACGGAAGAAAGGCCAAAGAAGAACTGGAAGCAATGGGCGTTGAAATCGCAATGGTAGCAGAAGTAGACGATACTTACGGCGTATTTATCCGGGATAATACCGGAAACCTCATCGAGATTTTTGAGGAATCCGGTAACGTTGTATTTAATCAGCATAAAGATCAGAACTGATAAAAGGAAAACGAAGATTCTGAGCCAGTTATCTGGTAGTTTATGTATTAGAGCGATATGGAGAAAGGGATTATCTTATATGGGATCAAAAATAAGAAAAATGATCGACCGTGCCAGTGAATTTCTGGAGCTGATTGTCAACATTATTATTATCATAGCGGTCGTAGTAGCAATCATTTCTCTGTGGAAACCATTTGTGGTGTTTATACAGAACCGGGAATCTGCACATGCGTTTCTGGATTTCCTTGGTTATGTGCTGAATGTGCTGATCGGTATTGAGTTTTTCAAGATGCTCTGCAAACCGGATGTGGATACGATTCTGGAAGTTGTCATGTTTGTTATTGTTCGGCATATGGTGGTGTTGGATACAAGTGCAATGGAGAATCTGCTGACAATTATCGGTATGGCAATTATATTTGCAATTAAAAAATTCCTGAAGGAACCGAAAAAAGATGGGAAATCCGGGAGTGGAATCAAGGACAAACTGAATATTATCGGACAGAAGAAAGAAGAATAAATTTTATAAAGAATGTAAAAACCAATGTCATTTAGTTAACTGATTTTGACCGAAATGGTTGAACTGTAACTTGTTATATATCGAAAATACCGTTTAGTTAAGAAGTTCAGAAGCCAATGTACGG
>CAVEOS010000069.1:0-15009 GCA_963617435.1 Lachnospiraceae bacterium | reverse complement strand
GTATTACCATAAGGTTCTGGAAGCAAAGATTGTACTGAGCGAAAAAGTAATCATGCATTTATTCTTCGCCGCTGTATGATATTTGAAAAAGTAGACAGATTAACTCTATTTTGATACTATAATCCGTGTAAGCTGTGTTTGTGGTGTAGTTTTTGCTTTTTTAGTAATTTACATAAATTAGACACATTTACCAGATATACTCAGAATTAAAAAAGGATAATTTGCCCTTGCAATAGGACGATTGTTATCATTTTTGAGAATATAGAAGACCGGAGGGACTTATGATGGATAAATTAAAAATTCTTGTGGTTGATGATGAAAGCAGAATGCGTAAGCTGGTGCGAGACTTTTTAGTAAAACATGATTTTGATGTCGTGGAAGCAGGAGACGGTGAGGCAGCACTGGATCTGTTTTATGAGGACAAAGACATTGCGCTGATCATTCTGGATGTCATGATGCCGAAAATGAACGGTTGGGAAGTCTGCCGTGAAATCCGGGAGTCATCCAAAGTGCCGATCATTATGCTGACAGCGAAAAGTGATGAGAGCGATGAGCTGATGGGCTTTGACCTTGGCGTGGACGAGTATATTTCTAAACCATTTTCACCGAAGATCCTTGTGGCGCGCGTGGAGGCTATTTTGCGCCGTACCAATCAGCTGAATATGGAAGGCAGCCTGAATATCGGCGGTATCTGTCTGGATAAAAATGCGCATACCATAACGATTGACGGCAAAAATATCGAGATGAGTTTCAAAGAATTTGAACTGCTGACTTATTTTATGGAAAATGTGGGAATTGCGTTGTCCCGTGAAAAAATTCTGAATCATGTATGGAATTATGATTATTTTGGTGATGCCAGAACCATTGATACCCATGTCAAAAAGCTGCGCAGCAAGCTGGGCGACAAAGGTGAATATATCAAGACCATATGGGGTATGGGATACAAGTTTGAAGTATAAAGGAGTATTATGAAAAAACATTCTCTGACGCGGCAGGTCACTTCTATTGTCAGCCTGCTGGTAGCGGGAGCAATTCTGCTCTGTTGGGTGTTAAACACCACGCTGCTGCCGCGTTATTATATGCACAATAAAAAGAATCTTTTGATGGAAAACTATCAGACGGTTTCTAATGCCAGCGCACAGGATCAGCTGGAGTCAGATGAATTTGCTGTAACGTTTGACAACATGTGTTCCAATGGAAATATTATGGCATTGATCCTGCAGCAGGACGGAAAAGTTCTGCGTTCTTCCGTGAATGATATGGATGCGCTGCGGTCAGAATTCTGGGATGTTCTGCTTCATGCGGACAATATGGAAGTGCTGTATTCCAACAAACAGTATCAGCTGCTTCGCAAAACGGATACCAGACTGGATTCCGAATATCTGGTGCTTGTGGGCGTTCTGGAAAACGGTGATATGATCCTGATGCGTACTGCAGTGGAGAGTATTCGGGAGAGTGCGGCCATTTCTAACCGATTCCTGTTGTTTGTCGGAACAGCGGCCATCGTGTCAAGTCTGTTGGTGGCATTTTTTACCACAAGACACATTACGCGTCCTCTGCAGCAGCTGACAGATATTTCCAAACGAATGGTGGATCTGGATTTTAATGCAAAATACGAGAGCAACCAGTCCAACAGTTATGAAGTGGAAGAACTGGGAAACCACATCAACCGCCTGTCGAAAAATCTGGAGCGGACGATTTCAGAGTTAAAGACCGCAAACGTGGAATTACAGGACGATATTGAAAAGAAAATACAGATCGATGAGATGCGTAAGGAATTTTTATCTAATGTATCTCACGAGTTAAAAACACCGTTGGCGTTGATCCAGGGGTATGCGGAAGGTCTGCAGGAGTGCATCAATGACGATGCGGAGAGCAGGGAGTTTTACTGTGATGTCATTATTGACGAGGCAGATAAAATGAACCGTATGGTGAAAAAACTGCTGACCCTGAACCAGCTGGAATTCGGTAACGACCAGGTCGTCATGGAGCGTTTTGACATGACAGAACTGATCCGCGGTGTGGCAAATTCGACAAAAATTCTGATCGAACAGAAAGGCATTCATCTGGAGCTGGAAAATCCGGAGGAAGCCTGGGTATGGGGCGATGAATTTAAAGTAGAAGAAGTTATTACGAACTACATGAGCAACGCCATCAACCATGCGGACGGAGAAAAAGTGATTCGTGTGTTCTACACACGTTCCGAAGATAAATTGCGTGTCAGCGTATTCAACACTGGTCAGCCAATCCCGGAGGAAGATATTGATAAGATCTGGGTGAAATTCTACAAAGTAGACAAGGCGCGGACGAGAGAATACGGTGGCAGCGGCATCGGCCTGTCCATTGTGAAAGCAATTATGGATTCCTTCCACCAGCAGTGTGGTGTGATCAACCATGAAGATGGTGTGGAATTCTGGATGGAGCTGAGTACAAAGTAGAGGGAGAGTGAAAAAGATGATTGCAATTATTGATTATGATGCGGGCAACTTAAAAAGCGTGGAAAAAGCGCTGGCGCATATCGGAGAGGAGAGCGTGATCACCCGTGATTTTCAGACAATCCTGAATGCGGATAAAGTGATCCTGCCTGGCGTTGGCGCCTTTGGCGACGCCATGGCAAATCTGAAGCGCCTGGAGCTTGACAAAGTCATTCGTGAATTGAATGAGAAACAGACACCGTTTCTTGGAATCTGTCTGGGACTGCAGCTGCTTTTTGAGAGCAGTGAGGAAAGCCCGGGCGTGGAAGGGCTTGGTCTGTTAAAAGGTCAGATCCGACGGATTCCGGATAAAGAGGGATTAAAGATTCCACATATCGGCTGGAACTCCCTTGACTTCCATAACAATGGCAGATTATTTGCCGGAATGGAAGAACACCCGTATGTATATTTCGTTCATTCTTATTATCTGCATGCCGAGGAGCCTGCGATTGTAAAGGCAACCACGGAGTACAGCACCTGCATTCATGCATCTGTGGAGAAAGGCAACTTGTTTGCCTGCCAGTTCCATCCGGAGAAAAGCAGTACTGTGGGATTACAGATTCTGAAAAACTTTGCGGGAATTGAAGGAGGGCGTGCATAATGTTTACAAAGAGAATTATTCCGTGTCTGGATGTCAATAACGGACGTGTGGTAAAGGGCGTGAATTTCGTAAATTTAAGGGATGCCGGAGATCCGGTGGAGATCGCAGCGGCTTATGACAAAGCAGGCGCGGATGAGGTCGTTTTTCTTGATATTACCGCTTCTTCGGATGCCAGAAACACCGTTGTTGATATGGTACGAAAAGTGGCAGAAAACGTATTTATCCCGTTTACTGTCGGTGGCGGTATCCGTACCGTTGATGATTTCCGTGCATTGTTAAGGGAAGGCGCGGACAAAATTTCCATCAATTCATCTGCTATCAACACACCGAATCTGATTTCCGATGCGGCAGACAAATTTGGCAGCCAGTGTGTGGTTGTTGCCATTGATGCCCGCAGAAGAGAGGATGGAAGCGGCTGGAATATTTATAAAAACGGCGGAAGGATTGACGTTGGAATTGATGCTGTGGAGTGGGCCATGAAAGTGGACAAGCTGGGCGCCGGAGAAATCCTTCTGACCAGCATGGACTGTGACGGCACAAAAGCCGGTTATGATCTGGAACTGACCCGTCTGATCGCGGAAAATGTATCCATTCCGGTAATTGCATCCGGCGGCGCAGGCACAAAAGAACATTTTTATGAGGCTCTGACCGAGGGAAAGGCAGATGCGGCACTGGCAGCGTCCCTGTTCCATTATAAAGAGCTGGAGATCATGGATCTGAAAAATTATCTGGCAGAAAAAGGCGTATCTGTGCGCCGCTAGAGAATGATTGGCACAAATTAAATATAGAAAAAGAATTTCTGCAAAGATATCTTGTATGCAGAAATATCAGGAATCGAGGGGAGAGAGCATGCCACCAATTACAAATGACTGGCAACAGCCATTGGCAGAAGAATTTAAGAAACCATATTACAAAGATTTATATAAAAAAGTGCTGGAAGAGTATCGGACGAGACAGATTTTTCCAAATCCGGACGATATTTTTAACGCTTTTCATCTGACACCGTTAAAAGATGTCAAAGTTGTGATCCTTGGACAGGATCCGTATCACAATGACGGACAGGCGCACGGGCTCTGTTTTTCCGTGAAACCGGATGTGGAAGTGCCGCCGTCTCTGGTAAATATTTATCAGGAATTACATGATGATCTGGGCTGCAAGATTCCAAATAACGGATATCTGGTAAAATGGGCGAAACAGGGTGTGCTGATGCTGAACACCGTACTTACCGTGCGGGCGCATCAGGCCAATTCTCATCGTGGCATCGGCTGGGAGCAGTTTACCGATGCGGTCATCCGTGCGGTCAATGCACAGGATCGACCGATTGTATTTTTGCTCTGGGGACGCCCGGCGCAGATGAAAAAAAGCATGCTGAATAATCCAAAGCATCTGATTTTGGAAGCACCGCATCCAAGTCCACTGTCAGCGTACCGTGGATTTTTCGGATGTAAGCATTTCAGCCAGACAAATGTATTTCTGGAGAAAAACGGAATCGAGCCGATCGACTGGCAGATCGAGGATGTGTAATTTCTTTAGAGCCGAGCAGATTTATAATCAAAAGTGTAAATCATGCTTGCATGAATGAACACTTTTGATTATAAATCTATTTGGCGAGAAGCCAAACATGAGCAAAAGGAAAGCTTTGAAAAAGCGATTTTGCGAATGTGGGCTCTGAAGAAAAAAATCATTAAAAAATTAAAATAAAAAAAGGAAACAGGAAAGAAACACGGAAAGTATAAAATAGGACGTTTTTCGTTTTATATCATTTTTATAAAATCTTGTGACAAGATACAGGGAGTATAACAAGCGTATGACAATTCGTGAACAGATGGAATTATCAGAACGTACATATTTGAGTCCTTATGCAACCTTGAGCCAGAATTCAAGAGGACGGGACAGAGAAGAACCGGAATGCGATATTCGTCCGGTTTTTCAGCGTGACCGGGACCGGATTTTGCACTGCAAATCTTTCCGTAGGTTGAAACATAAGACACAGGTATTTTTATCTCCGCAGGGAGATCACTACCGCACCCGTCTGACCCATGCACTGGAAGTGTCACAGAATGCCCGAACCATTGCAAAGGCACTCCGGCTGAATGAATCACTGGTGGAAGCAATTGCGCTGGGACATGATCTGGGACATACGCCTTTTGGCCATGCCGGTGAGGGAATGCTCAACGAGCTTTGCGAAGGCGGTTTCAAGCATAATGAGCAGAGCGTGCGTATCGTGGAAAAACTGGAGAAAGAAGGAAAAGGACTGAACCTGACCTGGGAAGTCCGGGATGGAATCCTGAATCACCAGACCAGCCTGATGCCTTCCACACTGGAAGGGAAAATTGTGCGTTTATCTGACAAAATTGCATATATTAATCATGATATTGACGATGCCATCCGGGCACAGGTGCTCCGAGAGGATGACATTCCGTTAGAATACAGGGAGATCCTTGGATTTGACACAAGAGAACGACTGAATACATTGATCCATGATATCATTTACCAGAGCTGGGACAATGATGATATCTGCATGTCGGAAGACATAGCGAAAGCCATGCAGGGACTGCGTCAGTTTATGTTTCAGAGTGTATACACCAACCCGGTTGCGAAGGGAGAGGAGACAAAGGCCAAGGAGCTGCTTGAGCGTTTGTTTGTGTATTATCTGAAGCATATTGATCTGCTGCCGTCTTATTATCTGAAGATGCTGGAGGAAGGCGAGGAAAATGACAGAGTGGTCTGTGATTACATCGCCGGAATGACGGATCAGTATGCGCTGGCCAAATACAGCGAGTATTTTATGCCAAAATCCTGGCAGGTATATTAGCAGTAAAACAGAATGAAGGAAGGTATTATGGCTTACTATTCCGATGAACTGATTGAAGAAGTGCGCTCCCGAAATGACGTGGTGGATGTCATTTCCGGTTATGTGCGTCTTCAGAAACGAGGAAGTACGTATTTTGGACTCTGTCCTTTCCATAATGAAAAGACACCGTCCTTTTCTGTCTCTCCGGGTAAACAGATGTATTACTGTTTTGGATGCGGGGCAGGCGGAAACGTCTTCACATTTATGATGCAATATGAAAATTTTACATTTCAGGAGGCCATGGAGAGTCTGGCAGACCGAGCTGGCATTGAGCTGCCAAAGCAGGAGATGACCGCGGCACAGCGGGAAGCTGCCGATAAACGAAGCAAGCTTCTGGAAGTGAATAAAGTGGCGGCAAAGTATTTTTACATGCTGTTGCGAAGCCCGCAGGGGGCACATGCCCTGCAGTATTTTGAGGGACGTCAGCTAAGCCGGGAGACGATGCAGCATTTCGGCCTGGGTTATTCCAATAAATTCAGTGACGATCTGTATCAGTATCTGAAAAAACAGGGCTACGAGGACGATTTGCTCAAAGACAGCGGTCTGGTGAGCATCGACGAACGCCGGGGCGGATATGACAAATTCTGGAACCGGGCGATGTTCCCAATCATGGACGCCAATAACCGTGTCATTGGATTCGGTGGACGAGTGATGGGCGAGGGAGAACCGAAGTATCTGAACTCTCCGGAGACCATGATCTTTGACAAGAGCCGGAATCTGTACGGACTGAATTTTGCCCGCGCTTCCCGCAGACCGCATATGTTGCTCTGTGAGGGATATATGGACGTAATCGCGTTGCATCAGGCAGGATTTGACAATGCAGTGGCTTCTCTTGGAACGTCCTTTACTTCGGGTCACGCAAATCTGCTGAAACGGTACACGAAGGAAGTGTATCTGACCTTCGACAGTGACGGTGCCGGAGTGAAAGCCGCACTGCGTGCCATTCCGATTCTGAAGGAAGCGGGACTGACAGCAAAAGTCATCAACATGCGGCCGTATAAGGATCCGGATGAATTTATCAAAGCCCTGGGTGCGGAAGAATATCAGAAGCGCATTGATGAGGCAGAAAACAGTTTTATGTATGAAGTACGGATGCTGGAGCGTGATTACAATCTGTCAGATCCGGAAAGCAAGACAGAATTTTTCTATGCCGTTGCCCGGAAGATCCTGAATTTTGAGGAAGAACTGGAACGGGAAAATTATATTGAGGCGGTGGCTGCCAAATACCAGATTGGTTTTGAACAGCTGCGGTCATTGGTCCGCTCGGAGGGGACGAGAGGCGGTCTGACAAAAGAGCGGGAGCGCACACCGTTAAAGAGTGGGATAAATGAAAAAAAGAAAAAAGAGGATGGCATGAAGCAGTCGCAACGGCTGTTTCTGACATGGCTGATCGAAGATGAGAGGTTATTTGATCTGACCGAGAACTATATCGGACCGGAAGATTTCACAGAAGAGATCTTTCAGGAAGTGGCGCAGCTTCTGTATGAGCAGCATGCGCAAGGGGAGATCAATCCGGCGCAGATCATCAGCCGGTTTACCGATGAAGAACAGCAGCGGGAGGCAGCAGCTCTGTTTCACGCGCGCCTGCATCCGATGGAAACCAGGCAGGAAAAAGAAAAAGCATTAAGAGAAACGATTCTCAGGATTAAGAAAAACAGCATGGATGCGCGCTCCAGGAATCTGGATCCAATGGATCTGAACGGTTTGCAGAAGCTGATCGCGGACAAACAACAGCTGGCGCAGCTGCAGAAAATGCATATTTCGATTGATTGAGGACAAACTATACAGACTAAAAACATGGAAGGATGAACAAAATGGCAGAGAAAAACGATCAGAAAATGAGAGAAAGAGCTGAGCGCGCAGAAAAATTCCAGGCGAAACTCCAGGAACTGCTGGCGCTGGCAAAAAAGAAAAAAAATATGCTCGAGTATCAGGAAATCAATGACCATTTCAAAGATTTTGCCCTGAGTCCGGAGCAGATTGACAAGATTCTGGATTTCCTAGAGGCAAACCATGTCGATGTCCTTCGTATTACGGATGATGATGACGATATCCTGATCGATGACGACGATGTAGAAAATGACGTAGAGGTGGAGAAAATCGATCTGTCCGTACCGGATGGTGTCAGCATTGAAGACCCGGTGCGTATGTATCTGAAAGAAATCGGTAAAGTACCGCTTCTGACAGCAGAAGAAGAGATTGAGCTCGCAAAACGTATGGAGCTTGGCGATCAGGAAGCTAAAAAACGTCTGGCAGAGGCGAACCTGCGACTTGTTGTAAGTATCGCAAAACGTTATGTGGGACGTGGTATGCTGTTTCTTGACCTGATCCAGGAAGGAAACCTTGGTCTAATCAAGGCAGTAGAGAAGTTTGATTACAGAAAAGGATATAAATTCAGTACTTATGCAACCTGGTGGATCCGTCAGGCCATTACACGTGCCATTGCGGACCAGGCCCGTACCATCCGTATCCCGGTGCATATGGTTGAGACTATCAACAAGCTGATCCGTGTGTCCAGACAGTTACTGCAAGAGCTTGGCCGTGAACCTACCCCGGAAGAGATCGCAGAAGAGATGAATATGCCGGTAGAACGTGTACGTGAGATTTTAAAGATTTCCCAGGAGCCGGTATCCTTAGAGACTCCGATCGGTGAAGAGGAAGACAGCCATTTGGGTGACTTTATTCAGGATGATAATGTACCGGTTCCGGCAGATGCAGCAGCATTTACCCTGTTAAAAGAGCAGCTGGTAGAAGTGTTAAGTACACTGACAGACCGTGAGCAGAAAGTACTGCGTCTGCGTTTCGGACTGGATGACGGACGTGCGCGTACACTGGAAGAAGTTGGAAAAGAGTTCAACGTTACCCGTGAGCGTATTCGTCAGATCGAAGCAAAAGCACTGCGGAAATTACGCCATCCGAGCCGCAGCAGAAAATTAAAGGATTATCTGGATTAATATGGCGATTCGTTTATCAAAACGGCTGACGGCACTGGCTAGGCTGATCACGCCGGGCCATCGTCTGGCAGATATCGGAACGGATCACGGTTACATACCGATCTATCTGTGTCAGAAAAACGTGATTCCGTCAGCCATAGCCATGGATATTGGAAAAGGGCCGCTGCAGCAGGCAACGGCACATATCGGACAGCAGGGGCTGTCAGACAGGATTGAGACCCGTCTGTCGGATGGACTGGCTGCGCTGCAGCCGGGAGAGGCAGACACCATTCTGATTGCCGGAATGGGCGGCGGTCTGGTGATGAAGATCCTCTCAGAGGGAGCGCATGCGCTGACCGGTGAGGAGGAACTGATCCTGCAGCCGCAGTCGGAGATCGCGCAGGTGCGCCAGTATCTGCGTGCGCATGGCATGCAGATCGTGGAAGAAGAAATGATTCTCGAAGACGGCAAATATTATCCAATGATGAAAGTGATGCAGGGAAAGGCACCTGAGGGGGCAGAAGATTCTGTCGCAGAGCAGGTGGAAGATGCGTTCGGACCTATATTATTGCAGAAAAAACATCCGGTTTTACAGGAATGGCTGGAGCGGGAACTGCGTGTGGTGAACACCGTGTGTGACCAGCTGGCCATGCAGCCGGAAAATGAGCGGATCAGCATCCGCAAGACGCAGGTACAGGAAAAGAAGCAGTTGATTCTGGAGGCGTTAAAAAGATATGGAACAGCAGACATGTAGCATCAAAATTCAGGGAACCGAGCGGAAGTATCCGCAGGATACCACGTTTCAGCAGATTGCAGATGAGTATCAGAAGCAGTACACGGATGATATCGTACTGGTGAAATTCCAGCATGATCTCAAAGAACTGAGTCAGTCGGTTCTGCGTGACGGAGAGCTGGAATTTATCACAACTGCGCAGAAACCGGGAAAAGATACCTATCGAAGAAGCGTGACACTTCTGATGGAGGCGGCAGCCTGGAAGTTATATCCGAATCTGAAACTTCTGGTGCAGCATTCCATCGGACAGGGATATTACTGTGAATTCCGGTATCATGGTTCTATTTCTGTGCCGGATCAGAAGATGCTGCAGGAAGTAAAGGAAAAAATGCTGGATTACGTGGCAGCAGATCTTCCAATCGTAAAATACAACATGAACACACAGGATGCATCGGCACGGTTTCGTGAGATGGGGCGGATGGACAAAGTGCGCCTGATGCGTTACCGCCGCAGCTCCCGTGTGAATGTATATGAACTGCAGGGATTCCCGGATTACTATTACGGATATATGGTGCCAAGCACCGGTTATCTGAAAAATTTTAATCTGATTTCCTATCAGAATGGATTTATGCTGATGTTCCCGGATAAAGATACCCGGAAAGTGGCAGCGTTTGCCGCATCGGATAAATTGTTTGCGACATTGAACGATTCCGCACAGTGGGGCATCGATATGGGAATCCGTACCGTTGGTGAACTCAATGATGTGATCGCTGCCGGCCGGATCCAGGATATGATCCTTGTACAGGAATCCTATATGGAGCAGAAGATCGGTGATATTGCAAAGACGCTTGCAGCAGATCGCAGAAAGAAAATTGTGCTGATCGCAGGCCCGTCTTCTTCCGGAAAAACCACGTTTTCCCATCGGTTATCCATACAGATGACCGCCCATGGGTTAAAACCGCATCCGATTTCTCTGGATGATTTTTACTGCAACCGGGAAGAGACACCGCTGGATGAAAATGGCGAGTATGATTTTGAATGTCTGGAAGCATTGGATGTTGCATTATTTAATCAGTGCATGACAGATCTGCTGGCCGGAAAAGAAGTGACACTTCCGGTATTTAATTTCAAGACCGGTCATCGGGAGTACCGCCAGAAACCGTTACGGATGGGACCGGATGATGTGCTTGTCATCGAGGGAATTCATGGACTGAACGAAAAACTTTCCTATGAATTGCCAAAAGAAAACAAATACAAAATTTATATCAGCGCATTGACACAGTTAAATATTGACGATCACAATAATCTGTCCACAGCGGACGGACGTTTGATTCGCCGTATGGTGCGGGATGCCCGCACAAGAAATACTACAGCCCGGGAAACACTGGCCCGCTGGAGTTCGGTACGGCGCGGGGAGGAGAAAAATATCTTCCCATATCAGGAAGAAGCGGACGTAATGTTCAATTCGGCCTTGATTTATGAATTATCTGTGTTAAAATTATATGCGGAGCCTTTGCTCTTTTCCATCGATCCAGACTGCCCGGAGTATCCCGAGGCAAAACGTCTGTTGAAATTCCTGGATTATTTCCTTCCGGTTCCAGGAGAAAATATCGGACATAATTCGATTTTGCGGGAATTTATCGGTGGAAGCTGTTTTCATGTATAACAGTATAAAATAATTAAAAAATTACAATTCAAGTAAGACAAATGATCGCGGCTGCAAGTGTCGAAAGACCGCAGGTGAGGAAAGTCCGGGCTTCACAGGGCAGGATGCCGGATAACATCCGGTGGAGGCGACTCCAAGGACAGTGCAACAGAAATATACCGCGTTAGCAATGAGCCATGCGCAGACACGTATTCAGCAGATTTTTGAGTAAGCTGGCTTACAGAGAAAATTTGTTGAATACGGGGCTGGATACGGCGAATGCCGTGTATCTCAAATTGCAGAGCAATTTGAGATAGCGCATGGCGGAGTAAAACAGGATTCTGTGTATAGCTCATTGTTAACGTAAGGGTGGAAAGGCAGTGTAAGAGACTACCGCCCGGCTGGTGACAGCCGGGGCACATGTAAACCCCATTCGAAGCAAGACCGAAACAAAGCGTTGACGTGGCCCGCCAGCTTTAGGTAGGTCGCTTGAGGTGACTGGTAACAGTTATCCTGGATAGATGATCATTCACGACATAACCCGGCTTATCGTTTTGCTTGAATTGTTTTTTTGTTTGCTGAAAAATGTGATAGCACATTTTCTTGTTTTTCAGTTTTGCATTTTTGTTCTATTAACTTTTTCTAAAATGTTTGTGAAAAGACAATAGGTTGGTTGACATCGTTTTGTACAAACTGTAACATAAAGTTATCGGTTCCGAAAAAGACGGAGCTTTATTAACGAAAAAGGCTGAGGTGTTACAGGTGAGAAATCGTTTTCAACAATTTATGTATGGACGTTATGGGATGGATCAGCTCAATCGTTTTTTATCAACGGTTGCACTGATCGTTTTAGTAGTTTCGATATTTGTCCGCAGACCGATCGTAGAGATCATAGCGCTGGCATTGCTGTTCTGGTGTTATTATCGTATGTTTTCCAAAAATATAGCAAAGCGTGCGGCTGAGAATCAGAAATATATGAATTTCAGATACCGTGCGGTATGTTTTTTCAAAAAAGGAAGAACCGGCAATTCTGCAAGTTTTGCGCAGAAACAGGCGAAATGGAAAGCTCATCAGGAGCAGAAGAAAATTTATCGTTTTTATTCCTGCCCGAACTGTTCACAGAAAGTGCGTGTGCCGAAGGGAAAGGGCAAGATCTGTATTACATGCCCGAAATGCCGCACAGAGTTTGTGAAGAGAACCTGATAAGCGCAGGGAAAAAGCGGATGATAAAATAAGGCAAAACGCAAAAAGAGTATAATGAGAATACGAGGGGTATGATCATGTTTGGATATATCTATGTGAATCGAAAAGAGCTTTCAGAGGAAGACAGAAAAGATTACCAGTCCTATTATTGTGGACTGTGTCAGGTTCTGAGAAAAAGCAGTGGTGTCAAAGGACAGATGCTGTTGAATTATGACATGACATTTCTGATCATTCTGCTTTCTGGTCTGTATGAGCTCGAAAATAAAGAAGAAGATTTTTTCTGCCCGTTACATCCGGGCAAAAAGAAGATTGCATATATCAATGAGGCGACGCAGTATGCCTCAGACATGAACGTGCTCCTGTCTTATCATAACCTGCTGGATGACTGGCAGGATGAAAAGAATTATCCGAAGCATGTGATGTCCATGATGTTAAAAAAGGATTATGCAAGAATCTCACGCAAATATCCGCGTCAGGTAGAAGCGGTGGAAGCGTATATGCGGAAGTTAAATATGCTGGAGCATAAACGCGAAACGAATCTGGACGCGATCGCCGGTCTGACCGGTGAAATGCTCGGTGAAATTTTTGCATGGAAGGATGACATATGGTCAGAAGAATTACACTGCCTGGGATTTTACATGGGTAAATTTATTTACCTGATGGATGCGTATGAGGATCTGGAAAAGGATCTGCGCAAGAAGGAATACAATCCTTTTGAAGCGATGGTAAAAAATGATCCGAAGGATTTTGATACGTTAAGTAAACTGATCCTGACCAGTATGATGTCGGAATGTTCGAAATCTTTTGAGCGGCTTCCGATTCTGCAGCATGCGTCGATCATTCGGAATATTCTGTATTCCGGTGTCTGGTCGAAGTATGAATATGTACAGGCAAAGAAGAAAAAGAGGAGGAAATCTCAGTGAGAAATCCTTATGAAGTACTGGGCGTATCGCCCGGTGCGACAGACGAAGAGATAAAAAAGGCATATAGAAAACTCAGCAGACAGTATCATCCGGATGCAAATGTGAACAGTCCGCACCCGGAGATCGCTGAGGAAAAATTTAAAGAAGTACAGCAGGCGTATACCCAGATCATGAAGGAAAAACAGCAGGGTTACGCAGGCGGCTATCAGAATGGAAGCGCGCAGTCGGGACCTTACGGTGCATATGGAAGCTACGGTGGATTCGGCGGTTTTGGTGATTTCACCGGACAGAGTGAACAGCGTTCCCAGCAGAATGATCCGGTCAATATGCAGGCGGCGATGAATTATATCCGGAATGGATATTATAAAGAAGCGCTGCATGCGCTCAATGATATTCCAATGGGACAGCGCAGCGCGAGATGGTATTTCTTCTCCGCAGTGGCCAATCAGGGAGCCGGTAATAATGTAGTGGCGCAGGAGCATGCGCAGCAGGCGGTTTCCATGGAGCCGAGTAATATGGAATATCGGCAGTTTTTGCAAAATCTGCAGTTTGGCGGAACCTGGTATCAGAATATGGGATCTGGTTATAGGAAGCCGGTTTCGGGATTGTCACGGATGTGTGCAATCTGGTGCGGATTTATGATGTTTTTGAACTGTTGTTGTTTTCGACCATTTTAAAATTGTGGCTAAAGTTTAAAATTTATTTTATAAAGAATTCCCCGATTTCTATTTACACACAGAATAAATCTCACATAGTCACACTGTTGACATAGTATACTAGATGTGTAATGAATGTTAACAAGAAGCGTGTGTTACATGTGAAAATGCAATGGGATGTTTAGGGTACAAAAGTAGAAAAGGCTGGGTTGATTTTGGATATTAAAAAGACCTGTGGGAACTTCCTACAGGTCTTAAATAGTAGCGAGAGGGGGATTCGAACCCTCGACACTGCGGGTATGAACCGCATGCTCTAGCCAACTGAGCTATCTCGCCACACGAACCTCTTTAATATACATGACGTGGCGAGATTTGTCAACAGTTTTTTTAAAAAACATTTTCAAGCTGCTCTGATACGTTGAAAATTGTGAAGCAGTCTGTGTTATATAGAGGCTGTATCTATAAAGGCAGAGCAGGTTTTATAAAGTGGAATTTTCTTTTACTGATGCTTTCTGTGGGAAGAACAACATTGCGGATGCGGTGAATATTCCGTTTTCGTATTCAAACTGAATGGTTCCGTTGTATTTTTCTACGGCCTGTGTTACATTATGTAGGCCCCAGCCGTGGAAGGATGATTTGCGTGTTTTTCGAGGAAGAATTTGATTTCTTTGGATGGATTGGAGATTTCAATCAACACAAATTTTTTGATGCTCTGGATACGGATTTTTAACGGAGCGGTCTGCTCCGGGAGTTTACCGGTGGCTTCGATGGCGTTATCCAATAAATTTGCCAGTATGGTACAAAGGTCGGCTGCTTCGATTCCGGTTTTATCCGGGAAGTCGGTCTGAATCTCATAACGGATCTTTCGATTTTCCATGAGCTGTATCTTATTGTTTAATACGGCATCTACCACATCATCGCCGGTCCAGTGGGATTTCATAAAGAAATGCAATAACATGAAAGTTGAAGGTAAACGCTCTCAGAGTC
>CAVEOS010000068.1:0-15087 GCA_963617435.1 Lachnospiraceae bacterium | reverse complement strand
GTGTTAAAGAAGAGAGACGAAGAAATCCGTAAAAGAGTAACGGAAGAGAAAGATGCGGAAATGGCAACCGTGTTAAAGAAGAGAGACGAAGAAATCCGTAAAAGAGTAACGGAAGAGAAAGATGCGGAAATGGCAACCGTGTTAAAGAAGAGAGACGAAGAAATCCGTAAAAGAGTAACGGAAGAGAAAGATGCGGAAATGGCAACCGTGTTAAAGAAAAAAGATGAAGAAATGGCGACAGCGCTGGAAGAAAAGAATGCACGTATTCGTGAATTGGAGAAACTATTAGCAAATAAATGAAGCAGAACAAACAAAGCAAAACAATCACAACAACATATCATATCCCTGCTCAAATTTCCGGCAGCATACACATTGCCCTGATTTCCGATGTACATGACCGCTGCCCGGATGCCGCACTTTCCATCCTGCGTCAGCAGCAACCGTATCTGATCCTGATAGCAGGTGACCTGATGGAACGCCATGATCCGGCCGTCAGTCCATGGACAGTAGAGGAGATGGATGAATGGCAGGGAATCCCGCGCACTCGCACCTGGTTTTTCAATATTGTGCGGAAATTTGATGGTTCCGCATCATCCGGAGAACAAACGAAGCGCTGGGACAAGGCAAATGGTTATCGTTTTCTGAAAGAGGCGGTAAAAATTGCTCCGGTGGTACTTGGTGTCGGCAATCATGAATGGTATCACACGGAAGAAGATTTGCAGTTTTTTAAGGATCATGGAGTGATTTTTCTGGATAATCAGGATTGTGAACTTACGGTAAAAGGTCAGAAACTTTTGATCGGAGGAATATCCACCCGATATGATCTGGAATGGCTGGATCGATTTTCTCAGAAAGATGGTGTGAAGATTCTGATCTGTCATCATCCGGATTATTATCCGAAATACATCAAAGGCACAAAGAGGAATACATTCGTACTGATCGTGGCAGGTCATGCCCATGGCGGACAGTGGCGGCTGTTCAGCAGAGGCGGAAGGAAACGTGGAATCCCGGTTTTCGCGCCGGGGCAGGGATTATTTCCACGTTATGCTTACGGTCAGTATGACAATATGATTGTCAGTGCAGGAGTTTCCAATACGGCTAATATTCCGAGGTTTGGAAATCCCTGTGAGGTGGTTATGATCCAACTGGATGGAAGCCCAGACAATAGTAGATGATGGTAAAAATAAGAAAACATCAAAATGCTATATAGCAAAATCTGATTGAATAAAAAGTAGCAATATTTTCAGCAGGTATTTTCCTTAAAGAATCCGGAAAAATTACCTGCTGTTTTTTTGTTGATAAAATAATAAACAGTCACAAAATCAAGACAGTCTGACCGCAGGTTCAGACAGTATAAGCATGCTGCCTTGCAACCATTCTATGTAACTTTTAAAATCTCATCTTTGACAGTTGATTCGTTAAAAAAGTGCCGCAATCCCAGTAAATACAAGGGGTGTGGCACTTTTATCTGCATACACGAAATATAGTAATGTTTTATCTTCGCTTACTTTTTTTCTGAATTCCTTTCATTTTTCGTTTTGTTATGAATTGATAGTCTGTTCTGAATCCGCAGGTTTCATGGAGATCGTCAGTGATTTCCTGACGTTCATATACCGGCATGAATCCCTGCTCTTCTATATCTGCAAATTTTATGTCCTTTAAAGTACGAAGTAGTTGTTCTGTAGTATAAGTTCCTTTCAGAGAGCGATTTAATAACCGAAAATGTAATAGAGCAAGAAAACAGGTAAGGAAATGAGCTTTGATTCTATCTTCACGGTTTAAGTAAACGGGTCTAGCTTCAAAGTCTGTTTTCATAGTTCTGAAACAATCTTCAATCTGCCATCTCCCTTCGCTGACTTTTAAGATATCTGCAACGTCATCATCAAGCAGGTCTGTACATACCGCATAAAGACCGTCATGTCTTAGAAAAAAAGTAGAAGATAAAGCAGGCGGGGTGGAATGTATGAAAGTCAGATATATTCTTCTTGAAAAAGAAAACGAAATACGGTTTGAACTGGAAAATATGCTGGAACTTTATAATTTTATGGAGTGCGTGGGATCTTTTTCAGATATCGTAGAGGCGGCGAATTATATGGAAAACCATGAGGTAGATGTGATGTTTGCAGATTTTGAGAGCGAAGATGCGGCGCGATCCGGAGATGCCAGCTTTTTGTGTTATTTCTGGAAACAGCGGTTCCCTGACCGGATGACGGTATTGTTTGGAAAAAAGGAAGAATATGTATATCTGTCTCTGAAACAGGGATGCTTTGATTTCTTTCTGCTCCCGGCGTCCCCGGAGGATATTTTGCGGGTGGTGAACCATATACGGGATCAGCATACTTTGCTGCAGTATAAGATTCAGTCCAGAAACCGTATTTTACTGATTCATACCAAAGACGGCTATCAGCTCATGGAAAAAGATCAGATTCTGTTTGTGGAGCGCAGCAACCGGAAAAACCGTCTGGTGACTTCCAATGGCAGGGAAATGATTCAGGCAGGATATACGATGGATGAGCTGGAACAGCTGCTTTCCACCTGTGGATTTTACCGCTGCTATCAGTCCTTTATCGTGAACCTGGAAAAAATCTCATCCATTCGGGGAAACAGTGAGAAAAAAGTGTATACCCTGCATTTTGAAGAATACGAGGGTGAGATCATTTTAAGCCGGGAAAAATACGGTGAGATTCTGGAACTTTTGAAAGAAAAATATGCCAAGGTAAGCCTGTAGATTTCAAATAGAATAGCAGAAGAAAAAACGAATCTGGTAATACAAATGAGGTTTGAAAATACAAAGAAAAAAGAGAAAATCAGGATACTGATTAGTTGAGGAGAATTACGATGGAGAGAAAATTGCAGGAATCATACCTGAAAATATTAAAAGAGGAGCTGATCCCTGCCATGGGATGTACCGAGCCGATCGCGTTGGCTTATGCCTCTGCGAAAGCACGGGAAGTACTTGGAGCGGAGCCGCAGAAAATCATTGCCCGCTGTTCCGGAAATATGATCAAAAACGTGCGTTGTGTGACAATTCCGAACTCCGGTGGTCTGACTGGTATTGAAACCGCCTGCGTGCTTGGTGCTGTGGGTGGAAATGCCAAAGCCGGTATGGAAGTATTGGAGCATATTTCTGACGAGGACAGAAAACGTACAAGCAAATTATTGCAGGAAGGAGCCTGTCAGGTGGAATATCTGGATTCCGAAATCTCGCTGCATTTTGTAATAGAATTACAGGCAGAGAGACATTCTGCAAAAGTAGAAGTGCGCCATTCTCATACAAATATTGTTTAATTCAGAAAGACGGAGAGGATATTTACCGAAAGGATAATCAGCAGAATCAGGCATCTGTGACAGCAGATCGTTCTACGTTGTCCATTGAAAATATCCGTCTTTTTGCAGATGAGATCGAAATTGATGAGATCCGCAATTTATATGAACGTCAGGTGCGCTATAATATGGATATCGCATACGAAGGAATTTCCGGCAATTACGGTGTGGGAATCGGACGGATCATCCGTGAAAGCTATGCAGACAGCGTGGTAACAAGAATGAAAGCATACGCTGCGGCAGCTTCCGAGGCACGAATGGACGGCTGCGACATGCCGGTGATCATCAATTCTGGCAGCGGCAATCAGGGAATTGCATCTTCGGTTCCGGTCATTGTGTATGCCAGAGAGAAAAATCTGCCAACAGAAAAACTGTATCGTGCGCTGGCATTTTCCAGTTTATTAACTATTTACCAGAAAGAATTTATCGGTAAATTATCAGCATTCTGTGGAGCGGTATCGGCATCCTGTGCATCCGCGGCAGCGATCACTTATATTGTGGGCGGAACCAACGAGCAGATCAAGGCAACCATTGACAATACTTTAGCAAACATTCCGGGGATCATCTGCGATGGGGCAAAAATTTCCTGCGCGGCAAAAATCGCGTCCAGTCTGGATGCCGCTATGATGGCACATTATCTGGCGATGCATGATCGTGGATATGAAGCCTACACAGGCATTCTGAAAGAAGATGCCGGCGAGACCATCAGTTGTGTGGGATACATGGGAAAAGTAGGAATGCATCAGACAGATAAGGAAATTATAAAAATGATGCTGAAATAAATAGTTATGGTTTATAATGGATGAAAATTACGGAGGTACAGCAAACATGTATGATTGCATTATTATCGGAACCGGTCCGGCAGGCTTATCCGCGGCATTGAACCTGAAAACATACAAAAAAAGTTTTGTGTGGTTTGGTTCCAAAAACTTAAGTGATAAAGTGCAGAAAGCGGAAAAGATCACAAATTATCCGGGATTTCCGGAGTTAACCGGACAGGAACTGTTTGCACATTTTGAGGATCATATACAGTCAGCAGGTCTGGAGATTACATCAAAGACAGTAACCAATGTCATGTCAGCAGGAAATTATTATATGGTGCTGGCAGACAATGAGATTTACGAAGCCAAAACGCTGATTCTTGCCATGGGTTTCATGACGGCAAAACTGTTAAAAGGTGAAGATGAGCTGCTTGGCAGAGGTGTCAGTTACTGTGCTACCTGTGACGGTATGTTTTATAAAGATAAGAAAATTGCAGTACTATGTAATGATCCGAAATATGAGCATGAGGTAGAATATCTGGCAGATCTGGCAGCGAAAGTAACGTATTTCCCGCTGTTTTCAGACAGTCAGGTAAAAAAGGAGAATGTCACGATTTCCAAAGACTTCCCCGTGGAAGTAAGTGGCATTGACCGGGTAACAGGACTTACTTTAAAAAGCGGCGAGACTTTGTCTGTGGATGGAATTTTCTGTCTGCGCAACGCAATTGCACCGTCAAAACTGATTCCGGGTTTGAAAATTGAGAACGGGCATATCGTGGTGGACCGTGCCCAGAAAACAAATCTGCCGGGATGTTTTGCAGCGGGAGACTGCACCGGTCGCCCGTATCAGTATACAAAAGCCGTGGGCGAAGGAAATGTGGCAGCGCACAGCTGTATCAGCTATCTGGCAGAAAATGCCTGATCTGGGATAAAACTTACAATTATGTATTTAAAAAGTAAATAAGGTGTGCTATAATACTAGGCTGTGATAGACTCTTTTGAGATTTCACAGCCTTTTTTACATAAGGCAGATCATAAGCTGAGTACCTATAAGAAATGTGCGGTTATGCCACTCGGTATCATAAAAAGATATTACAAACCCTGTAAAAACGGGGATTTTTAAAGGAGAAAAAGAGAAAATGAAATTAGGAATCGTGGGACTTCCGAATGTCGGAAAAAGTACCCTGTTCAATTCACTGACAAAAGCCGGCGCTGAGTCAGCCAACTATCCGTTCTGTACCATCGATCCGAACGTCGGTGTTGTAGCAGTACCGGATGAGCGTTTAAAATTACTTGGAGATATGTACAACTCCAAAAAAGTGACACCGGCAGTCATCGAATTTGTAGATATCGCAGGCCTTGTAAAAGGTGCCAGCAAAGGTGAGGGACTTGGAAACCAGTTCCTTGCAAATATCCGTGAAGTAGATGCCATCGTTCACGTAGTACGTTGTTTTGAAGATCCAAACGTTGTTCATGTAGACGGAAGCGTAGATCCGGCAAGAGACATTGAGACCATTAACTTAGAGCTGATCTTCTCTGATATCGAGATTCTGGAGCGTCGTATCGCAAAGACAACCAAAGGCGCAAGAATGGACAAAAAACTTGCAAAAGAGCTGGAACTGTTACAGAAGATCAAGGCACATCTGGAAGATGGCAAACTTGCAAAGACTTTTGAAGTAGGCGATGATGAGGATGATCAGGAATGGTTCGCTTCTTACAATCTGCTGACCGCAAAACCTGTTATTTATGCAGCAAACGTTTCCGAGGATGATCTGGCAGACGATGGCGCAAACAATCCGCATGTAGCAAATGTTCGCAAACTTGCAGCTGAGGAAGGTTCTGAGGTATTTGTCATCTGCGCACAGATTGAGCAGGAGATCGCAGAGCTGGATGATGATGAGAAAGCAATGTTCTTAGAGGATCTTGGATTGAAACAGTCCGGTCTGGAAAAACTGATCAAGGCAAGCTACAGCTTACTTGGACTGTTAAGTTACCTGACCGCAGGTGAGGATGAGACCCGTGCATGGACCATCAAAAAAGGAACAAAAGCACCGCAGGCAGCAGGAAAGATCCATACCGATTTCGAGCGTGGATTTATCCGTGCAGAGGTTGTAAACTACAAAGATCTGCTTGAGTGCGGTTCACTGGCCGCAGCCCGTGAAAAAGGTCTGGTGGGACTGGAAGGAAAAGAATACGTGGTTCAGGACGGCGACGTTATCCTGTTCCGTTTCAACGTATAATATGCAGGAGTGCACTTCCTTTATAAATCTGAATAAAATAAAGAAACAGAGAGTAAAGGAAAGTGCACCATGCGTTTATGTGAATTTTCAAGGAAAGAGGTAATCAATGCCTCTGACTGCAGATGTCTGGGAAATGTCTGTGATCTGGAGTTTGATGAATGCAGCGGACAGATATGTGCAATGATCATAAAGGGACCTCCGAAATGGTTTCATCTGGTGGGATGTGACACGGAATATGTCATAGACTGGAAAAAAATTGTTCGGATCGGACCGGATGTAATACTGGTAGATATATGTGCGGAGAAATGTCTGCACAAATTATAAAGAATAGGTACGGAGGAAAAAGAGCGATGAAATGCCCTTACTGCAGCAGTGATAACACACGTGTCATTGATTCCAGACCAGCGGAGGACAACTGTTCCATCCGCCGCAGAAGACTTTGTGATGACTGCTCAAAACGTTTTACAACGTATGAAAAAGTGGAGACGATTCCGCTGATCATTATTAAAAAAGACAACACCAGAGAGCAGTATAACCGTTCTAAAATCGAGGACGGCGTGCTCAGAGCCTGTCATAAACGCCCGGTATCTGTCAACCAGATCAATCAGCTCATCGACGATGTGGAGACGGAAATCTTCAATATGGAAGAAAAAGAGATTCCAAGCAGCGTGATCGGCGAATTGGTAATGGATAAACT
The DNA here is from genome assembly GCA_963617435.1 of Lachnospiraceae bacterium. Classification (GTDB taxonomy): domain Bacteria; phylum Bacillota; class Clostridia; order Lachnospirales; family Lachnospiraceae; genus Eubacterium_I. The sequence continues at coordinate 8,065 of CAVEOS010000068.1, read as the reverse complement.
GAAAGATTTAGAGGCAGTAGCTTATGTGAGATTCGCATCTGTATACAGGGAGTTCAAAGATGTGAATACATTTGTGGAAGAACTGAAGAAAGTTCTGGACAAATAGTCATATCGGGTGTGAGTAGCATTCTATTCGATGTGAGTAACAAAATAATATCAGTGGAGAAATTTGTTCTCCCAACTGAACGGAGGTAACCTATGTTTCAAAAATTTTATCCGGATCTGTATATTTCATCTACATATGAAATTGATTTTGACCGGCTGTACCGGAACGGATACCGGGGACTGATTTTTGATATTGATAATACACTGGTGACACACGGCGCACCGGCGAACGAGAAGGCAAAAAAACTGTTTGCCCATCTGCATGAGCTTGGATTTGCGACCTGCCTGATCTCCAACAATCAGGAACCCAGAGTAAAACCGTTTGCGGACGCTGTGCAGTCGATGTATATTTACGATGCACATAAACCGTCCACAAAAAACTATGAAAAAGCAATGGAACGGATGCACACTGATAAGAAAAACACGATTTTTATCGGTGATCAGATGTTTACCGATGTGTTCGGAGCCAATCGGACCGGAATTCCATCCATCATGGTGAAAAAGATTCACTGGAAAGAGGAAATCCAGATTGTCTTAAAGCGCAGACTGGAGGCCATCGTGCTGATCGGCTACTGTAACTATAGAAAAACACACAGGAGTATTTTTGAAAATCGGGAGGAAGAAAAATGAAACTTGTAATTGGTAATGACCATGCAGCAGTAGAACTGAAAAACGAGATCAAAGCATATCTGGAAGAGAAAGGCCACGAAGTGATCAACATCGGAACGGATACACATGACAGCTGCAATTATCCGGAGTACGGCGAGAAAGCCGGACGTATGGTAGCAGCAGGCGAAGTGGACGGCGGTGTATTGATCTGCGGAACCGGCGTTGGTATCTCCATCGCAGCAAATAAAGTAAAAGGCGTTCGCGCAGCAGTATGTTCCGAGCCTGTCACAGCACGTCTTGTCAAAGAGCACAATAATGCAAATATCATTGCATTTGGCGCAAGAATCGTTGGAAGTGAGACTGCAAAAGCAATCGTTGACGCATGGTTAAATGCCGAGTTTCAGGGTGGACGTCACCAGACAAGAATCGATATGATTCATAAAATTGAGGAATAGTCCATAAAAAGGTTGAAAAATCGCGGTTTTTCATATAGAATAAAGAGAAGTAATAATTACCATTCAAGTGTGGTAATAGAAGAAAAGACCGAGAGTCTTAACATACAAGGAGGATTTTTGAATGGCAAACGCAGGAAAGGTAATCGGAAAAGGTGTTACAATCGAGCTGGAAGGCAACGTATACAGAGTAGATGATTTCCAGCACGTTAAACCTGGAAAAGGCGCAGCTTTTATCAGAACAAGATTAAAAAATATTAAAACCGGTGGTGTTGTAGAGAAAACTTTCCGTCCGACAGAGGATGTAGAGACAGCACACGTTGACAGATCTGAGAAACAGTATCTGTACAATGACGGTGATTTATACTACTTCATGGATACAGAGACATATGATCAGATCGCTCTGAGCACAGATGCAATCGGCGATGCTCTGAAATTCGTAAAAGAGAACGAGGCAGTTACAATGCTTGCTCATAACGGAGATATCTTCGCAGTTGAGCCGCCAATGTTCGTTGAGCTTGTGATCACAGAGACAGAGCCAGGCTTCAAAGGCGATACAGCTACAGGTGCTACAAAACCTGCTACAGTTGAGACAGGTGCTACTGTATATGTTCCGTTATTCGTAAATGAAGGCGATGTTATCAAAATCGATACAAGAACAGGCGAGTACTTATCACGAGTATAAGAAATTGTGAGAGAAGCGAACAATTTCTTATGAGCAAGTAGCAAAGCGGATTGCAAATTACCGCTATGATATTACTTGTAATTAACTAAATGAAATGTAATACGGGGCAGACGTTTTGTCTGTTCCGTTTTCAGTTTAACCGAAAGATATTCGGCTTATCAGGCTTCGTGAGAATATTGCCTGTGAGTTGAAATGAGGGGGGCATATGAAATACGATTTTGACAGAATGGTAAACCGTTATGGTACAGACTGCTACAAATGGGACATGATCACAAAACGAAAACTGGACCCGAATACCTTACCGCTCTGGGTGGCGGACATGGATTTTGAGACGGTTCCGGAAGTAAAAGAACGCTTAAAAGAAGTGGCAGACCGCGGTATTTACGGTTATTCTATGCTGGGAGACGGTTATTATGACGCATTGAAAAACTGGTTTTCCACACGATTTGGCTGGCAGATTGAAAATGACTGGGTGATCGCAACTCCGGGTGTGGTATTTGCACTGGCAGCAGCGGTCCGTGCCTACACAAAAGAGGGAGACAGTGTCATGATCCAGCGCCCGGTTTACCATCCGTTCACCAATGTGGTAAAAGAGAACGGACGCAAATTAGTCAATAATCCGCTGGTGTTGGAAAACGGAAAATACCATATGGATTACGAAGATATGGAGCGAAAGATCACAGAAGAACAGGTAAAACTGTTTCTGCTCTGCAGCCCGCACAATCCGGTGTCCCGCGTTTGGACAAAAGAAGAATTGTGCAAGACTGCTGAGATTTGCAAAAAACACAATGTTATCATGATCGTGGATGAGATTCACTGTGATTTTGTTTATGAGGGGTATCATCACACCAGCTTTGGTACACTGAGCGAATATGCAGACAACACTGTAATCTGTACCGCACCGAGTAAAACATTCAACTTGGCGGAATTGCAGCTTTCCAACATCATGATTCCAAACCCGGAATTAAGAAAAACATTCCAGGCCGAGATGAACAAAGTATTTTATTCCGACGCGAACCTGTTCGGACAGGTATCCTGTCAGGCTGCTTATGAGTACGGTGCACAGTGGCTGGATGAATTGCTGGTATATCTGCAGGGCAATATCACATATATCCGTGATTATCTGGCAGAACACTTACCGAAGGTTCATCTGATCGAGCCGGAGGGAACCTACCTGCTCTGGATGGATTTCCGGGAGTATGGTCTTTCACCGGAGACGTTAAATGCCAAAATTTTAAAAGACGCAAAAATCTGGTTTAATGAAGGTTCCATGTTCGGACCGGAGGGCGCAGGCTTTATGCGTATCAACATTGCAAGCCCACGCGGAATGATCATTGAGGCGATGGAACGCCTGGGTGAAACCTTTGGAGATTGATAAATGCGAGGGCGGAGATCAGGATCTGGCTTGCAAGCATACCCCACAGATAGGCAGACAGACCAATCTGTGGAATACCAACAAAAATAAAACTAATGCGGAGGATGGCACCGGACAGGTTGATCAACATGGTGAGCGTAGCTTTTCCAAGCCCATGTAAGATGCTGCACAGCGTACTGGCAAGAAACAGAAATGGGCAGATCCAGCTCAAAGTCCGTACATAAATGCCGGCCAGCGCATTGTGAAACAGATGGATACCGATCCAGTTCCCGCACAACAGAAAACCGAGGGTACATAACAGTCCGAGGATGACGCAAAGCTGCGTGGTCTTTCGGACTGCTTTTTTTACCAGGTCCTGCCGGTGTCGGCTGTTTGCCTCAGAAATCGCGGGCAGCAGCATAACGGAGAGAGAATTGCTCAGCACGCAGGGAAACATAATGGTAGAAAAAACCATGCCGGTCAAAATGCCGTAAACACTTAAGGCATCGCTGTTTGTGTAGCCAAAATCACGCAATTTCATCGGAATCAGGATTGCTTCCGCACTTTGACAGATGCTTAACAGGATTCGGTTGCAGGTAAGCGGAACTGCCATGGAGCACAGATTAACGGTGATTTTTGAAATACGTACAGTGGAAGACGGTGCAGACTCGTTCTGTACCGCTTTTTTTCTGCCCGGGGAGAGGCAAAGCATAGTCATTGAATATAACGCAGCGGCCAATTCACCAAACAAAATGCCCCAGACAGCAACCTTTGATGTCGGCGCAATCTCCTGTTCCGTCAGAATATCAAGGAGAAGCCAGACACCTGCAACCCGGACAAACTGTTCCAAAATCTGCGAGATCGCCGGAATGGCAGCCTTCTTTTTCCCATAATAATAACCGTTAATGCAGGCATGGATACAGGCAAAGGGCAGAGACCAGGTCATAAGACGCAGTAATGTGACGGTTCTTGTGTCTTCTAAAAGGAGCAGGCCGATTTGTGGCGTGTATGTTTGAACAATCCAGATACAGCAGGAGGAGAGCACCAGGGAACCGGTCAGGCCAATCAGCAGATAAGCCCGTGCCTCACGGTCAGTTTCACACTGGGCGCAATAGCGGGAAAGGGCAGTCTGAATCCCGACGGCAGAGATCGAGATGATCAGGGCAAATACCGGAAAAATCAGCTGATAAATTCCGAGACCTTCTGCACCGATGGAGCGGGAAAGGAATATTTTATAATAAAAACCGATGATCCTGCTTAAAATTCCGGTCAGCGTCAGAAGCAGCGTACCGGAAATAAGCTTATTTTTGAGTGTATTAGTATGTAAAATCATAGAAATATTGCCAAGATCACAAAAACGATATACTGCAGTTTACGCAGGAAACGTCACTGGCATAGTGTGTATTTGTGATCTGTTGCATTTTTTTATATCATATGCGAATGGGTTATTGGTCAGAACCGGAAGGAAAGGGAGAAGACGATGAAACGATTGGTCTATCTGGATAATGCAGCTACCACACAGCCTTTTCCGGAAGTGCTGGATGCCATGATTCCTTATTACAGCAGATATTACGGAAATCCTTCATCCGGCTATGAACTGGGGGAGGAGAGCAAACGTGCGATGGATTTGTCGCGAAAGTGTATCGCAGATACCCTGCAGGTTGCACCGGAAACGATATATTTTACTTCCAGTGGAACGGAGTCAGATAACTGGGCACTCAGGTTTGCAGCGGGCAGCAGTGGAAAGCGGACTCCGCATATCATAACAACGGCCATTGAGCATCACGCGATTTTAAATACATGCAAAAATCTGGAAAAAAGCGGCATCCGTGTGACGTATCTGCCGGTAAACAGGGATGGACTGGTTTCGCCGGAACACGTGGAGCGGGCAATCCGTCCGGACACCGTTCTGATCTCTGTGATGTATGCGAATAATGAGATTGGGAGCATTCAGCCAATCAGCAAGATAGCGGAAATCGCGCATCGAAGAAAGGTGCTGTTTCATACTGATGCCGTTCAGGCCTACGGTCAGATTCCGATTCATGTAAAAGAAGAAGGGATTGACCTGCTTTCCGCCAGCGGACATAAATTTAACGGTCCGAAAGGAACCGGATTTTTATATGCGCATCAGGGATTGAAATTGCAGCCGATGATCCATGGTGGCGGGCAGGAGCGGAAAATGCGCTCCGGAACAGAAAATGTGCCTGGAATTGTCGGCATCGGAAGAGCAGCATACTGCTCAGCTGAAATTTTGGAAAAAAAGATGCGTTATGAGAGAAAACTGCAGAAGTATTTGATCGACCGGATTTTGAATGAAATTCCGGAAAGCTGCCTCAATGGTTCCCGGACGAAACGACTGCCAAACAATATTAATATCAGTATTGCGGGAATCAATGGACCGGCAGTGGTTGCGCTGCTGGATCTGGAAGGAATTTGTGCATCTTCCGCATCGGCCTGTTCTGCGGGGATGCAGAAAGCGTCCCATGTGCAGCTGGCGATCGGAAAAAGTGAGCAGCAGGCCTACGAGGCGATACGGTTCACGCTTGGTGTTCATAATACACGCGAGGAACTCGACTATACCGTAGATGTGCTGAAACAATGTGTAAAAAAATTACGGGACTCTTCCTGATGCTGTGATGAAAATTTATACTGTGAAAAAATACGAAATCGGCGAATCCTTCTGTGTCAGCTAACCGTTCGTTTCCCTCGTTTTGCTTCGGTTTTATCGCGCTCACTTCCAACTCCAATAAAAGCTGGTCGTTTCCCGCTCGCGCAAAACTCGCAAAACTCAGTCACTTACTGAACCGCTTACCACAGAAGGATTCGCCGATTTCTTAGTTTTCATACATCTAAATACAGAAAAATGTGGAAATATTTTGAATTACAGATTTTATTAGAATTAGTAAATACGTCATAATGGACTGATTATGATATATTAAAATATTGTGATAGATTGTTATTGGTGTATTGTATATACATTTTACTGTAATAGTAAAGATTAATTTTGGTAAATTAGATTGTGCAATTTCATAATTTAAATGGAAAAACGGAGAAACTTTCCTCAACGAACGATTAAGCGAACGACCGAGTTTTGCGAGTTTTGCGCGAGTGGAAGGCGACCAGCTTTTATAGGAGCCGAGAACGAGCGCGATAAAACCGAAGCAAAACGAGGGGGAGTGAACGTCTAGAGAGTGAGGAAAGTTTCTCCGTTTTTCTTTAAGATATTAAATTATAGCCACCATATCAAACCGGAATAAATTCCGGTTTCCGCTTCGTAAAGACGGTAAAATAATCAAATCCGGCAGCCTTTAAAATCCCCGGAACTTTTTCAAAATCCCATGCAATTTGATCCGGCGCATGTCCATCGGCTCCAACGGTGATGATTTCCCCGCCAAGTTCCCGGTAACGATGCAGAATCTCTTCCGTAGGATTCGGATGACCAAGTCCATATTTAAAACCTGCCATATTCAATTCAATCCCTTTTCCACGGGCGATCAGCTGCCGCAGAATCTCATCAATGACATCTTTAAATTTTTCATAAGAATAATACGCATTCTTATTCGGACCGTAGCGGACCACATAATCAATATGTCCGTATACGTCAAATTCATCAAAAGCCGCAATATTTTCCAGAATAGATTCAAAATATTCCTGATAAGCAGCAGTCTCCGTGCGTCCTTCATAATACACTGGATAATATGGATCAATACCGTGTACAACGTGGGAAGATCCAATGACAAAATCAAAATCTTCAGTCTGCAGCAGATCATGATGTTTTTTTGCCAGATGCGGTTGCAGTCCAAGCTCAATTCCATGATTGATTTTGATCGAATTTGAAAAATCAGCCTGTAACTGACCGATTTCTTTTTTATATTGTACAAAATCAATCGTGAATAAATCCGGCTCATCCGGGTAATCATAATCAAGGTGATCTGTAATGCAGATCCCGGTCAGATTTTTCACGATAGCAGAGTATACCATGGCAGCCGGATCGGCATCACTGTCCCCTGAAAAATGTGTGTGCATATGTGTATCCCAAAGCATAAAAACAGCTCCTTTCAAGGTGATTATAAGACTTATATTGTATATTATGCAAGATATAACCCGCTGTAAACAGCGCAGTTACGCGGTTTCATGAAACTATGATAAACACAGCACCACATTTTTGTCAATCTAATCCGTGCATTTTGAATAGGAAAAATGATCAAAATTCTAAAAAAAGGAAAAAGCTTTGTGCAAATAGCATAAAAACGAAAGCGGTTTCTTGGGATAAAATATCAATTCTGAAAAATGACCATTTGGAAATCTTGTACAAATTGCTAAAAAAAGAGAAAAAAAGAAACAAGATGGTGAAAAAATTAACAAAGTTAAAATAAGCGCTTGAAAAGTATTGAAAAAGTCAGTCATATTCGTTAAAATATAAGCAGATTGGATGAGACATCATTGAACAGACAACAGATGAGACATCCAAAAATAAACCACCGGATGATCCGGATACATTTTAATTCTAGGAGGAATGAAAAAATGGCAGTAAAAGTAGCAATTAATGGATTTGGACGTATTGGTCGACTTGCTTTCAGACAGATGTTTGGTGCAGAGGGATATGAAATCGTTGCAATCAACGATCTGACAAGCCCGAAAATGCTTGCTCATTTATTAAAATATGACTCTTCTCAGGGTAAATATGCAAAAGCTGGTACAGTTTCTGCTGGAGAAGATTCTATCACAGTTGATGGAAAAGAGATTAAAATCTACAAAGAGCCAGATGCAAATAATTGCCCATGGGGTGCTTTAGACGTAGATGTAGTTTTAGAGTGTTCCGGATTCTACACATCCAAAGAAAAAGCACAGGCTCATATC
>CAVEOS010000067.1:0-15599 GCA_963617435.1 Lachnospiraceae bacterium | reverse complement strand
GTATATGACAGTGATCCGAAGACAAATCCGGATGCAAAACGTTACGATGAGGTAAGCATTCAGGAAGTTATCGACAAACAGCTGGCTGTTGTTGACCTGACCGCATCCATCCTGAGCATGGAGAACAAAATGCCGATGTATGTATTTGGTTTAAATGAAGAAAACAGCATTGTAAAAGCAATCAGCGGCGATTTTAACGGAACGAAAGTAACCGTATAATCCATATAAGATATTCAATATCAGAAGGTAAAAAGAAAATATTTGGAGGATTAAAATATGGCAAACGAGACAATCAAACCTTATGAGACAAAGATGCAGAAATCTTACAACAACTTACTGGAGGAGTACACATCCATCCGTGCAGGCCGTGCAAACCCGCATGTACTGGATCAGATCCGCGTAGATTATTATGGCGCACCGACAGCAATCCAGCAGGTTGCAAACGTATCTGTTCCGGAAGCACGTATGATCATGATCCAGCCTTGGGAAGCATCCATGGTAAAAGCGATCGAGAAAGCGATCATGACATCTGATCTTGGAATCAACCCGACAAACGATGGAAAATGCATCCGTCTGGTATTCCCGGAGCTGACAGAGGAGAGACGTAAAGATCTTGCCAAAGATGTAAAGAAAAAAGGCGAGGCTGCCAAAGTTGCTGTCCGTAACATCCGTCGTGATGCAAACGATGCCTTAAAGAAAATGGGCAAAGCAGGCGATGTATCTGAGGATGAGATCAAAGATCTGGAGACTCAGGTTCAGAAACTGACAGACAAATACATTGCTGATGTTGACGCTGCTGTTGCAGAGAAAACAAAAGAAATCATGACAGTATAATAGTTTCGGAAAGATAAGAAAGATGGGGACATGGCGCATGCTATGTCCTTTTCTGAGAAAGGGGAAAAATATGGAACTTTCACAGTTAAAGATACCGACACATGTCTCCATTATCATGGACGGAAACGGCCGCTGGGCGAAATCAAAGGGAATGCCTCGGACTTACGGACATTCCAAAGGTGCGGACGTGATCATGGATATTTGTGAGGATGCAGATGCACTTGGCATCAAATATCTGACAGTATATGCGTTTTCCACAGAAAACTGGAGCCGTCCGGAGACAGAAGTAAAGACATTGATGTTTTTATTCCGCAAATATATCAAAATCTGCTATACAAAAGCGATGAAAAATAACACCAGAGTGCGGGTGATCGGAGACAAGACTGGTCTGGCAGAAGACCTGCAGGAGAGCATCCGTGAATTGGAGACAGATACTGCAAAAAATACCGGCTTACAGTTTCAGATTGCCATTAATTACGGCAGCCGGAATGAGATGCTGCGCGGTATGCGTCAGATGATGCAGGATTACAAAGAAGGAAAAATCACACTGGAGGAAGTGGATGAAGCACATTTTTCAGATTATCTGGATACTGCAGGAATCCCGGATCCGGATCTGATGATCCGCACTAGCGGAGAGCAGAGACTGTCCAATTATCTGATGTGGCAGCATGCGTACAGCGAGTTTTATTTTACAGATACTCCATGGCCGGAGTTCAACAAAGCAGAACTGGTGAAGGCCATTGAGGCTTATACAAGCCGTGACCGCCGTTATGGAAAAGTAAAAGCATAACAGAAGCCAGGTCAGACATATATGAGAAGTTATGTGTGATTTTTGTCAGCATAAGTTTGACATATGTGATGGATGATAAAAGGAATTTTTAAATAAATACCCGAGCGTAAGAGAGGAAAAAATATGTTTAAGACAAGACTGTTGAGTGGTATCGTTCTGGTGCTGCTGGCATTGTTATTTATTATACACGGAGGCTATCTGCTTCTGACTGTATTGGGAATCATCTCCCTGATCGGACTGTTTGAGCTGTACCGTGTATTTGGAATTGAAAAAAGTGCACCGGGAATCGTGGGCTATGTGGCAGCCATTGTATATTACTTGAATGTGGCATTTAGTTTTATCCCGGATATTATGATGTTTGTGATGGCACTGCTGATCGTGTGCATGTGCGTGTTCGTCTTCGGTTATCCGAAATTTCATGCGAATCAGATCATTGCCGCGTTTTTCGGTGTGTTCTATGTGGCAGTTATGCTGTCCTGCATCTATGAGACACGTTCTTTAGAAGGCGGAATATATCTGGTATGGCTGATCTTTTTATGCTCCTGGGGCTGCGATACCTGTGCATATTGTGTGGGAATGCTCTTTGGAAAACATAAAATGGCACCGGTGTTAAGCCCGAAGAAATCAGTGGAAGGTGCTGTCGGCGGTGTGGTTGGAGCTGCATTGCTGACACTGATTTACGGATTCTTATTCCGTGGTTCTATGCATGTAGATGTGCCATATATTTTTATGATGGCAGGTATCTGTGCGGCAGGCGCGCTGATCTCCATGGTGGGCGATCTGGCTGCTTCCGCGATCAAGCGTAACTTTGATATCAAAGATTATGGAAAACTGATTCCGGGTCATGGTGGTATTCTGGATCGTTTTGACAGTGTGATTTTTACCGCACCGATCATTTTCTATCTGACTGGTAATCTGTTACAGCTTGCAATCTAACCACTTTTATGGAAGAAGGAAAAAACGATGAAATATATAGCGATTCTGGGCTCCACCGGTTCTATCGGTACCCAGACACTGGAAGTTGTGCGCGCACAACAGGATATAAAAGTAACCGCGTTATCCGCAGGTGATAACATTGACCTGCTGGAGCAGCAGATACGTGAATTTAAACCGGTTCTGGCAGCGGTAAAGACAGAAGAAAAAGCAAAAGAACTGGCACTTCGTATCAGTGATCTGGATATTCCGGTACTGTCCGGCATGGACGGACTGATGGCAGTGGCCTGTGAAGAAAAAGCAGAAGTCCTGGTAACAGCCATCGTTGGCATGCTTGGCATCCGCCCGACCATTGCGGCGATTGAAGCCGGAAAAGACATTGCACTGGCAAATAAAGAGACACTGGTAACAGCCGGACATATTATCATGCCGCTGGCAAAAAAATGTGGTGTTCGTATCTTGCCGGTAGACAGTGAACACAGTGCAATCTTTCAGTCTCTGAACGGAGAGAAAGAGAACGGAAACAAAATTGATAAAATTTTACTGACTGCTTCCGGCGGACCGTTTCGTGGAATGACCAGAGAGCAGCTTTCCCAGGTACGTCTGGAGGATGCCCTGAAACACCCGAACTGGGTGATGGGACGTAAAATCACCATTGATTCTGCAACACTGGTAAACAAAGGTCTGGAAGTCATGGAAGCAAAATGGCTGTTTGACGTAGATCTGGATCAGATTCAGGTGGTAGTACATCCGCAGAGCGTGATCCATTCCATGGTACAGTACGAAGATGGTGCGATCATTGCACAGCTTGGTACACCGGATATGAAACTTCCGATTCAGTATGCACTGTATTATCCGGAGCGTAGATTTTTACGTGGTATGCGTCTTGATTTTTACAAGCTTGGTCAGATGACCTTTGAAGCACCGGATATGGATACCTTTGAGGGCCTGAAATTTGCACTGGAGGCCATGCGCCGCGGTGGAAATATTCCGACTGTATTTAATGCGGCAAATGAGAAAGCAGTAGCAATGTTTCTGGAGCGTAGAATCGCATTTCTTGATATTCCTGATATTATCGCATCTGCAATGGAGGAAATTACATATATTGAACATCCGTCTGTGGAAGAAATTCTGGCAACAGAGGCGGCAGTATATGAATGGATAGAAAGCAGGTGGTAGGGTGATCATAAAGTATATCATAGCGATATTACTGTTCAGTGCGATTATTCTGTTTCACGAACTGGGACATTTCCTGCTGGCAAAAGCCAACGGAATCCGGGTCAATGAGTTTTCCCTGGGACTTGGACCAACCATCGTGGGATTTACAAAAGGTGAGACAAAGTATTCCATTAAACTGCTGCCTTTTGGCGGCGCCTGCATGATGGAAGGCGAGGACAGCCAGAGTGACGATGACCGGTCTTTCCAGAAAAAATCAGTCTGGGCGCGGATCAGTGTCGTTGTAGCGGGACCGATTTTTAACTTTATCATGGCCTTTGTGCTGGCAGTGATCATTCTTGGAAATATCGGTATCTCTACCCCAACTGTAGCGCAGGTGGAAGAAACAAAATTGATAAAATTTTACTGACTGCTTCCGGCGGACCGTTTCGTGGAATGACCAGAGAGCAGCTTTCCCAGGTACGTCTGGAGGATGCCCTGAAACACCCGAACTGGGTGATGGGACGTAAAATCACCATTGATTCTGCAACACTGGTAAACAAAGGTCTGGAAGTCATGGAAGCAAAATGGCTGTTTGACGTAGATCTGGATCAGATTCAGGTGGTAGTACATCCGCAGAGCGTGATCCATTCCATGGTACAGTACGAAGATGGTGCGATCATTGCACAGCTTGGTACACCGGATATGAAACTTCCGATTCAGTATGCACTGTATTATCCGGAGCGTAGATTTTTACGTGGTATGCGTCTTGATTTTTACAAGCTTGGTCAGATGACCTTTGAAGCACCGGATATGGATACCTTTGAGGGCCTGAAATTTGCACTGGAGGCCATGCGCCGCGGTGGAAATATTCCGACTGTATTTAATGCGGCAAATGAGAAAGCAGTAGCAATGTTTCTGGAGCGTAGAATCGCATTTCTTGATATTCCTGATATTATCGCATCTGCAATGGAGGAAATTACATATATTGAACATCCGTCTGTGGAAGAAATTCTGGCAACAGAGGCGGCAGTATATGAATGGATAGAAAGCAGGTGGTAGGGTGATCATAAAGTATATCATAGCGATATTACTGTTCAGTGCGATTATTCTGTTTCACGAACTGGGACATTTCCTGCTGGCAAAAGCCAACGGAATCCGGGTCAATGAGTTTTCCCTGGGACTTGGACCAACCATCGTGGGATTTACAAAAGGTGAGACAAAGTATTCCATTAAACTGCTGCCTTTTGGCGGCGCCTGCATGATGGAAGGCGAGGACAGCCAGAGTGACGATGACCGGTCTTTCCAGAAAAAATCAGTCTGGGCGCGGATCAGTGTCGTTGTAGCGGGACCGATTTTTAACTTTATCATGGCCTTTGTGCTGGCAGTGATCATTCTTGGAAATATCGGTATCTCTACCCCAACTGTAGCGCAGGTGGAAGATGGATACGGTGCGCAGACAGCAGGACTGCAGGCTGGTGACGAGATCATCAAAATGAATCACAAACATATTCATTTTTTCAAAGAAATCAGCATGTATACACTGTTTCATGCCGGTGAGACTGTGGAAGTTACCTATGAGAGAAATGGAGAGCGCCATACCGTAGAAGTACAGCCGACTTATGATGAGGAACAGGGACGTTATCGTTACGGAATTGACGGTTCCGGTGAATATACGAAAGTAGGTCCGATCAAGACGCTGCAGTACAGTGTGTATGAAGTGAAATACTGGATCCAGTATACGGTGGGAAGCCTGAAAATGCTTCTGACCCGTCAGGTCAGTGTCAATGATCTGTCCGGACCGGTCGGAATTGTAAAAACCATCGGGGACACTTACGATATGAGCAAGGCGGACGGCGCGTTTTACGTCTGGATGAATTTGCTGAATCTGGCATTGCTGTTGTCGGCAAACCTTGGCGTGATGAACCTGCTTCCGATTCCGGCGCTGGATGGTGGCCGGCTGGTATTTCTGGTAATCGAGGCAATCCGTGGAAAGCGGGTCAGTGAAGATAAAGAGGGCATGGTACATTTTATCGGATTACTGTGTCTGTTTGCGCTGATGATCCTGATTATGTTTAACGACATTCGAAAACTGATACCATAGGCAAATTAAGAACGTTTCGATAGAATTTACTAAGATGAAGTAGAGAAAGTAATGTTTCTTCTGATAAACTGTGAAGTAACAACTATTTAGCTATGAGCAAGTAGTGTAAAAGGATTTGGAATACCCGCTTATTTTTAAAGGAGAAGAAAATGGCAGAGAGAAGACGTACAAAAGAGGTACGAATCGGCGATGTGGTCATTGGTGGAAATCATCCCATCGCGATTCAGTCCATGGCAAATACAAAGACACAGGATGTGGAGGCAACGGTGGCTCAGGTCCTGCAGCTGGAGCGTGCGGGATGTCAGATCATCCGCAGTACGGTTCCGGATATGGAAGCGGCAAAAGCGCTTGCAGAGATCAAAAAACAGATTCATATTCCACTTGTGGCTGACATACATTTTGATTATAGACTTGCCATTGCAGCGATGGAAAACGGCGCAGATAAAATCCGTATCAATCCGGGAAATATTGGTTCTGCAGAGCGTGTGAAAGCAGTGGTTGACTGTGCCAGAGAACGGAATATTCCAATTCGTGTCGGTGTAAACAGCGGTTCTTTGGAAAAAGAACTGGTGGAGAAATACCACGGCGTTACCGCAGAAGGAATTGTGGAGAGTGCACTGGATAAAGTAAAAATGATCGAGGATTTCGGCTATGATAATCTGGTCATCAGCATTAAATCTTCCGATGCCATGATGTGTGTCAAAGCGCATGAACTGATTTCAAAAAAGACAGATTATCCGCTGCATGTGGGCATCACGGAGTCTGGAACGATCATCAGCGGAAACATCAAATCCTCCATCGGTCTGGCACTGATCCTGAATCAGGGAATCGGTGATACAATCCGTGTGTCTCTGACCGGAGATCCGGTGGAAGAAATCAAATCTGCCAAACTGATCCTGAAAACACTGGGACTGCGCAAAGGCGGCATTGAGATCGTTTCATGTCCGACCTGCGGACGTACCAGCATTGATTTGATCGGTCTGGCAAATAAAGTAGAAAACATGGTGGCAGAGTTCCCACTGGATATAAAAGTAGCCGTTATGGGCTGCGTAGTAAACGGACCGGGTGAAGCAAAAGAAGCGGATCTTGGTATCTGCGGCGGCAGACAGGAAGGCCTGATCATCCGCCGTGGCGAAGTGATAAAGAAAGTTCCGGAAGCAGAGTTGTTAGAGGCACTGCATCAGGAACTCATTAATTGGAGTGAATAGATAAATGGCAAAAAGCTTTTTTGAGGTATTTCCACAATTAAAACTGGATACAGATCTGCAGGGCATGCTGGATGATGCCACGGTTTCAAAGGTTTCCACAACGAGACAGAGAAACTCACTGCGCATTTATCTGGGATGCGGCAGACTTTTGCCAAAAGAAAAAGTATATTTTCTGGAAAATGAGCTGAAACGGCAGCTTTTTCCGCATCATACGATGAACATCAAGATCATTGAAAAATTCCAGCTGTCCGAACAGTATACATTGAAAAACCTGCTGGATGTGTACTGGAACAGTATTTTGACGGAATTTCACCGTTACAGCCTGCTGGAGTACAACCTGCTGCGTCATGCAAAGTTAGACGTGGTGGAAGAGAAGGTACTGCGTATCAGTCTGGAAGATACGGTTCTGTCGCATCAGAAAGAAGAAGAGATTTATCATATTCTGGAAAAGATTTTCAATGAGCGCTGCAATCTGTCGATTCAGATTGAGATGGAGTTTCATGAAAAAGAGGCATCCAAATATCGGAAAAATGCAGATATCAAGATGCAGAATGAGGTAGAAAATGTCATCCGCCTGTCCAGTTTTGGTGCAAAACGGCATCTGGAAGGAGAATATCTCGAAGGTGAGGAAGCCGGTGCATCGGAAGTACCATGGGAGACTGGCGATTCTGCAGCAAAACCTGCAAAAAAAGTGGCAGAAAAGAAATCCGACAATGCAGCAGTTGCCAAAAAGGAAACTTCCGCAGCAGAGAAAAAGCCTGCAAAACAGGACGACCGTGACGGTTTCAAAAAGAGCTTCGGCGGAAAGCGGGATTTCCGGGATCGTGGTTCTTACAAAAGATCCGACAATCCGGATGTGGTATACGGCCGTGACTTCGAGGAAGAGGCCATCCGTATCGAACAGATCATGGGTGAGATGGGAGAAGTTGTCATTCGAGGACAGATTCTGTCTATGGATGAGCGCCCGATCCGTGGCGAAAAAACAATCCTGATGTTTTCTATTACAGACTTTACCGATACGATCATGGTAAAAATGTTCTGTAAGGATGAGTTTTTGCCGGAGATCAAGCAGGGCGTCACAAAAGGCGCTTTCCTGAAGATCAAAGGTGTGACAACCATTGACCGGTTTGACAGTGAGCTGACCATCGGTTCTGTCATTGGTATCAAAAAGATTCCATCCTTTGTATCCACCCGTATGGATACCAGTCCGGTAAAACGTGTGGAACTGCACTGTCATACAAAAATGAGTGATATGGATGGGGTTTCCGATGTCAAAGACATCATCAAACGTGCCATGAAATGGGGACACAAAGCCATCGCCATCACAGATCACGGAGATGTACAGGCGTTCCCGGATGCAAACCATGCCATTGGCAAGGATGACGATTTCAAGATCATTTACGGTATGGAAGCGTATCTGGTGGATGATCTGAAAGGTCTGGTAGAACATCCGATGGGACAGTCTTTTGCAGATACCTTTGTGGTATTTGACCTTGAGACCACCGGATTTAGTCCGTCCAAAAATCAGATCATTGAGATCGGTGCGGTAAAGGTTGTAAACGGTTCCATCACGGAACGTTTTTCTACTTTTGTCAATCCAAAAGTGCCGATTCCATTTGAAATCGAGCAGCTGACCAGTATCAACGACGATATGGTGCTGGATGCGCCGACCATTGACGAAATTTTACCGAAGTTTATGGAGTTTTGTCAGGATGCGGTTATGGTTGCACATAATGCAGATTTTGATATGAGCTTTATCAAGCACAACTGTAGTGCACTTGGACTGGATTGTGAAAAAACAGTGCTGGATACGGTAGCATTATCACGAGTTTTGCTTCCGTCTCTGAACCGATTCAAGCTGGATACAGTAGCGAAAGCTTTGAATGTATCACTGGCGCACCATCATCGTGCGGTAGACGATGCGGCCTGCACGGCAGAGATTTTTGTCAAACTGGTAGAAATGCTGCGTGATCGTGGCGTGGAAACCATGGAAGATTTAGATCAGATGGAGAGTTATACCGAAGAGACCATTCGAAAAATGCCAAGCTACCATGCGATCATGCTGGCACAGAATGATATCGGTCGTGTAAATCTGTATCGTCTGGTATCGGATTCCCACATTAAATATTATCAGCGGCGTCCGAAGATTCCGAAGAGCGAATTTATGAAATACCGGGAAGGTATTCTGCTTGGTTCTGCCTGTGAGGCAGGAGAGTTATATCGTACTTTATTACGTGGAAGTTCCCAGGAAGAAGTGGCACGAATCGTACAGTTTTATGATTATCTGGAGATTCAACCGTTGGGAAACAATGCGTTTATGCTGCGCAGCGACAAGGAACCGGTGGAATCAGAAGAAGACCTGAAAGATATCAACCGTCAGATCGTGGAATTGGGTGAGCAGTTTAACAAGCTGGTTGTGGCAACCTGTGACGTACATTTCCTGGATCCGGAGGATGAAGTATACCGCCGGATCATCATGGCTGGTAAGGGTTTCAAGGATGCAGACGATCAGGCTCCGCTTTTTTTGCGTACCACAGAGGAAATGCTGAAGGAATTCGAGTACCTTGGCAGTGAAAAAGCAGAAGAAGTTGTCATTGAAAATACAAACAAAATCGCAAATATGTGTGAGAAGATCTCACCGGTCAGACCGGATAAGTGTCCACCTGTCATTGAAAATTCCGATGGCATGCTGCGAGAGATCTGTTATACAAGAGCGCATGAGATTTACGGGGAAGAGCTGCCGCCGGTGGTTGTTGAGCGACTGGAACGTGAGCTGAATTCTATTATTTCCAATGGATTTGCCGTTATGTATATCATTGCGCAGAAACTGGTGTGGAAATCCAATGAGGACGGTTATCTGGTAGGTTCCCGTGGTTCTGTAGGATCCTCTTTTGTAGCCACGATGGCAGGTATCACGGAGGTTAATCCGCTGAGCCCGCATTATATTTGCAGCAACTGCCATTATGTGGATTTTGATTCGGATTTGGTAAAAAGTTACGCCGGAAAAGCCGGTTGTGATATGCCGGATCGCAACTGCCCGAACTGTGGCCAGAATCTGATCAAGGAAGGCTTTGATATCCCATTTGAGACATTCCTTGGATTTAAAGGAAACAAAGAGCCGGATATCGACCTGAACTTCTCCGGTGATTATCAGAGTAAGGCGCATAAATACACCGAGGTTATTTTCGGTGACGGTCAGACCTTCCGTGCGGGAACTATCGGTACGTTAGCTGATAAAACAGCATTTGGATATGTAAAAAATTATTACGAGGAACGTGGTGTTCACAAACGAAACTGTGAGATTGACCGAATCGTACAGGGATGCGTTGGTGTACGACGTACCACCGGTCAGCATCCGGGTGGAATTATCGTACTTCCACTGGGCGAAAATATTTATTCTTTCACCCCGGTACAGCATCCGGCAAACGATATGACGACGGACATTATCACAACGCATTTTGATTACCATTCCATTGATCACAACCTGTTAAAACTTGATATTCTCGGACACGATGATCCGACCATGATCCGTATGCTTCAGGATCTGACCGGTGTGGATCCGCAGACGATCCCGCTGGACAGCCCGGAAGTTATGTCCTTATTCCAGAATACCTCAGCCCTTGGCATTGAGCCGGAAGATATCGGCGGATGCAAACTGGGTGCTCTTGGAATCCCGGAGTTTGGTACCGATTTTGCTATGCAGATGTTAATTGATACCAAACCACAGGCATTTTCGGATCTGGTCAGAATCGCAGGTCTGTCCCATGGAACAGACGTATGGCTTGGAAACGCCCAGACTTTGATTCAGGAAGGAAAAGCAACGATTTCCACTGCAATCTGTACCCGAGACGATATTATGACATATCTGATCGGCAAAGGTCTGGACAGTGAGGAAGCATTTACCATTATGGAGCGTGTACGAAAAGGTGCTGTTGCCAATGGAAAATGTAAGGAATGGCCGGAATATAAGAAGGACATGTTGGATCACGGCGTGCCGGACTGGTATGTGTGGTCCTGTGAAAAAATCAAGTACATGTTCCCGAAGGCTCATGCGGCGGCATACGTTATGATGGCATGGCGAATCGCATGGTGTAAGGTATTTTACCCGCTGGCTTATTATGCGGCGTTTTTCAGTATTCGTGCCACATCTTTTAACTATGAGCTGATGTGTCAGGGAAAAGAACGGCTGGAATATTTCATGCACGATTATGAACGGCGAAAAGATACCCTGTCCAAAAAGGAGCAGGATACTTACAAAGATATGCGTATCGTACAGGAAATGTACGCCCGAGGATTTGAGTTTTTACCGATCGACCTTTATAAAGCGAAAGCACATCATTTCCAGATCATTGATAATAAACTGATGCCGTCCATCAGTACCATTGACGGTCTGGGAGACAAAG
The DNA here is from genome assembly GCA_963617435.1 of Lachnospiraceae bacterium. GTDB lineage: Bacteria > Bacillota > Clostridia > Lachnospirales > Lachnospiraceae > Eubacterium_I. Next base: position 4,172 of record CAVEOS010000067.1, on the reverse strand, counting down.
CGGCAGATGCAGTTGTAGAGGCGGCAAAAGACGGAAAATTCCTCTCAAGGGATGATTTCCGGCAGCGTACAAAAGTCAGCAAGACAGTAATTGATCTGATGGTGGATCTGGGAATTTTAGCGGATCTTCCGGAATCCAATCAGCTGTCGTTGTTTGACCTGTAATGGGATGTTTGTTTTTTATAAGTAATCGAAGATAGAGATAAAGCAGAAAAAATTAGTTTATCTATTTTAGCAAAAATATGGGTGAACGTAAGGAGTAAGGCAGATGAAAGATTTATTGGATATTCGAAAGGAGATTGACGGCATTGACCGTCAGATCGTGGAATTATTTGAAAACCGTATGGTACTGACCACTCAGGTGGCAGAATATAAGATTTCAACCGGAAAGGCAGTGTTTGACAAAGAGCGCGAGGTGTCAAAATTAGATTCTGTGGCAAGTCTGGCACATTCTGATTTTAACAGTCATGGTGTCAGAGAGTTGTTTGAACATATCATGTCCGTCAGCAGAAAGCGGCAGTATCAGCTTCTGACGGAGCATGGAAAATTTGCACCGACTGGTTTTGTGGAAGTAAAAGAACTTGATTTTACCCATGCGGCAGCAGCTTTTATTCCGGCTTCCGAAGAAGCAGCAAAAAGCTATTTTCCGGAAGAATGTGGTCTGCAGAAGTGCGCAGACTGGCGGGAAGCTTGCGAAGTCTTGCAGCGGGAAGAAGTTAATTTTGCATTCCTTCCGATGCAGGATCCGACATCAGGTTATGTGTCTGCCAATTACAATCTGGTGGCAGAGTATGGCTTTTACATTCTGGAAGAATATGAGACAAGCCCGCAGCCAAAAGACCGTTATCTACTGATTTCCAAAGACCGCGTGACTTTGAGCGGTGCGGACAAGATCAGCATCTGCTTTGAGGCACCGGATGCATGTGGATCATTATATCACCTGATGTCTCATCTGACTTACAATAACCTGAATATGAACCGGATCGAGTCCATTGTTATTTCCAGAGATCCGCTGGATTATCGATTCTTCATGGATCTCAGCGGCAATCTGAATGACAGTGCAATCAAAAATGCAGTGCTTGGTCTGCGGGATGAAGCCCGGAATTTTAAGATTTTGGGAAATTACAGATAGTAACAAAATGGAAACTATGATACAATCACATTAATAAGAAAAACCAGATATTTGGATGTACAGTAATTCTTAGAAGAATATGTTAATTTATATTGATTGGAATTATATATCTGATATGAGTTTGACTTGAAATATTCTGGAAAAATACTTATGAAGTAACACCTTATGTGAAAAGGAAGATGGATCGTAGGAGGCCAGTCGTATGAAAAAGAAAATATTCTTTATTGATTTTGACGGAACATTAATGCGGGATGATAAAACGATTTCAGATAAAAATCGGGAAGCACTACGGAATGCAGTGGATCAGGGACATTATATCGCCCTTGCGACCGGACGAGCTGTCAGCAGTGGCCGGAGAATTGCAAAAGAACTTGGATTAACGCGGCCGGGCTGCTATCTGGTAGCATACAATGGAGGAACTATCTACGATTTTTCTGCAGACTGCATTTTAAGCAACAAGCGTCTGCCAATTGAATATGCCGAATATCTGCTGCGGGAAGCGACAGAAGCCGGTATACATATCCAGACCTATTCCGATACACAGGTGCTTGCAGCAGAACGCAATAAAGAGCTTGACTTTTATGTGAAAAAGACCGGAATGCCATGCAGGGTTACCGGAAATTTGAACAGCATGCTATATGAAGAACCGCCGAAAATGCTTCTGATCGATTTGGACCATAAAGAACGGCTGGAAGCATTTCAGCAGGCGCATGCAGAGTGGGAGAAAGGAAAATGCAGCAGTTTTTTCTCATGCAAAGAATATCTGGAGTATTGTCCTTTGGAAGCAAATAAAGGATATGGTGTGAAGTTTTTATGCGATTTCCTTGGAGTCTCGATTGAAAATGCAGTTGCTATCGGAGATGAGGAGAATGATATCAGTATGATTCGCAATGCCGGTGTCGGTGTGGCAATGAAAAATGCGATGCAAAGCGTAAAAGATGCCGCAGATTATGTCACAGAGCACGATAACAACGAAGACGGCGTGGCAGAGATGATTGAGAAGTTTTCCTGATGGAAGTCTTTTTGAGAAAAATAATATATTTTAGAAACTAATACGAAATCGAAGAATGCTTCAGTTTTGATCGTTATTGTGGAAGGGTTCTTCGATTTTTTGTAATGAATATGGAGAGAAAAGTAAAAAAGATATAAAATAAGGGTTATTGGAGAAAAGTGAAATATGCAATTTGATTATCAGAAAACCACGTATGCCTGTTTCATGGGTTATATAGTTCAGGCAATCGTGAACAGCTTTGTGCCGTTGTTGTTTGTAACTTTTCAGAAAAATTACAATATTCCGCTGACACAGATTACATTGCTTATTACAGTCAACTTTATGATACAGCTGCTGATTGATCTGTTATCAGCAGGTTTTATAGATAAAATAGGGTATAGAGCCTCTGTGATTATCGCTCATATATGCGCGGCATTGGGCTTACTATTGCTTACCATTCTTCCGGAAATCATGCAGAACCCGTTTACCGGAATACTGATAGCAGTGTTTGTGTATGCAATTGGAGGAGGACTGATTGAGGTGTTGATCAGTCCGATTATTGAAGCATGTCCGACAGATAACAAGGAAGCAGCAATGAGCCTTTTGCATTCTTTTTACTGTTGGGGATGTACCGGTGTTGTACTTATTTCAACTTTATTTTTTGCATTTATAGGGATAGATCACTGGAAAATACTCATACTTTTCTGGACAATTATTCCGATTGGAAATATGATCCTGTTTACCAAAGTTCCGATATACAGTCTTACAAATGAGGACGAAAAGGGAATGAACCTGAAGGAGCTTTTTCGAGAAAAAATATTTTGGATCCTTATGCTTATGATGGCATGTGCAGGAGCTTCTGAACAGGCAGTAAGCCAGTGGGCGTCGACGTTTGCAGAGGAAGGGCTTGGCATTACAAAGACACTGGGAGATCTGGTGGGACCGATGTCTTTTTCAATTCTTATGGGACTTTCGAGACTTATCTATGGTAAATATGGAGATAAGCTTGATCTGGACAGATTTATGAAGTTAAGCTGTGTACTTTGTATCGCATCCTACCTTTGTATATCCCTTGTTCCAATCCCAATCGTTGAACTTATTGGCTGTGGAATCTGCGGTTTTTCCGTAGGTATTATGTGGCCGGGCACGTTCAGTAAGGCATCGGCTGCATTGAGGAGAGGTGGAACCTTACTTTTTGCGATGCTTGCGTTGGCAGGTGATCTTGGCTGTTCCGGTGGACCGACCTTGGTAGGTTTTGTGTCAAGCGTAGCTGGAAATATGAGAATGGGAATCCTTGCCGGAATCGTAGCACCTGTCTTTTTGCTTGTCGGAATATATGCTTTATGCCGAAGAAAAAGATATGATGGGAAAGATTTCCCTACAGTTGTACAGGTAATTCCTCTGGATAATTTTCATGTACAAGTTTTCTTTGATGATGGAAAAATTGTTGATTATGATACTACAGATGACTTAAAGGCTGAGATTTTGTCACCATTGAGGGATATTGAAAAATTTAAAAATGCCTGCACAGTAATGAATGGAACGCTTGCCTGGGATATTTCAGGCAAATGGGATGAATCAGATTGTATAGATATTGATCCATTTACATTATATGAACTTGATGGAATCAATAGTATGATTGCATAAAAGGTTAGCATAGCTTTGTATGTGGAACATTGTAGATTATTAGTGAAGAGGACCGTAAAAACTCCTTTTTTACTTGCATTCAAAGAGGTTTGCGATTATATTAGTCTAAGGATGTTTTACCAACTACATATACCGAAAAATATGCAAAGGGAATATACAAATGGAAACAATGAAAAGGTACGAGTCGGTCATAAATGAAGCACTCAGGTCGGCTCTGAATTACGATACACCAGATGAACAGATCAATGAATTCATCGGCTTTTTTGGAAAACATATCGGTTCGGACAGGATCTATATTTTTGAGGATTCTGAGGAAAGACATGCTACAGACAATACCTATGAGTGGTGTGCGGATGGAGTTGTTCCTGAAATCGACGAATTGCAGAATGTGGATATGGATATC
>CAVEOS010000066.1:14641-15816 GCA_963617435.1 Lachnospiraceae bacterium | reverse complement strand
ACCAGCTTTTATCGGAGTTGGAAGTGAGCGCGATAAAACCGAAGCAAAACGAGGGGAGTGAACGGTTAGTGAGTGAGGAAATTTTCTCTGATTTTTTCACATATATTAAATTATAACTAATTCCGTAAACAAGAATTATGCGTAATGGTACACATGTCGTTTTCGTATGAAGAACGAAATCGTCACGCAGATCGCCAGTGACTCTGCCACTACGATAGAGAACCAGATACCATTTACGCCAAACAAATATGGCAGTATCAAAACAGCCACAATCTGAAAAGCAAAGGTTCTCAAAAATGCAATACATGCAGAAATCAGTCCGTTGTTTAATGCGGTGAAAAATGCGGATCCGAAAATGGAGAATCCGTTTAACAGGAATGCCAGTGAATAAATCCGGAATCCGTGTACGGTCAATGCAAATAAAGCATCATCATATCCGACAAATAAGGAAGCCAATGGTGCGGACAACAGGTTTGCCAGAACTGCAAGGCAGACACCGGCGCAGCCCACCAGTTTCAGGCTTTTTCGGAACAGGTTTTTCAGCTCTGCATGATTTCCGGCACCGTAATTGTATCCCACCAGCGGTGAACATCCTACGGAATAACCGATGAATATCGCGGAGAAGATAAAACTTACATACATGATGACACCGTAAGCCGCAATGCCGTTTTCACCGGCGATGAGCATTAACTGAAAATTATAAAGCATATTTACCAGTGACATGGAAATATTTGTCATAAATTCGGAAGAACCGTTGGTACATGTTTTGAGCATGATTTTTGGCTGGATCCGTGTTTTGCAAAGTCGGAGTGAACCGCTGTTTTTATGCAAAAAGTAAAGTAGTGGAGTCAGACCGCCGACAAATTCTGCGGTAACGGTTGCCAGAGCCGCACCTGCGACACCAAGTCTTAATCCGTAAACGAAAACCGCATCCAGTGTCATATTGGTCAGTCCTGCGCTGATGGTAATCAGCAGACCAAGTTTTGGCTTCCCGGCAGTGACCAGAAGACTCTGAAAAACATTTTGCAGCATGAAGCAGGTCAGTGAAATCATGGAAATACGTCCATACAGAACACTTCCTGCCAGCATTTCACCGCTGCCGCCTAACAGTTTGGCAATTGTTGGCATAAAAAAAAAACCAAGGGTAGAAACGATAATTCCCCCAATGATAGTAC
>CAVEOS010000066.1:6621-14631 GCA_963617435.1 Lachnospiraceae bacterium | reverse complement strand
GTACAGTATACGATCATGGAAAAATATCTTTGTGCCAGATCTTGTTTTCCTTCCCCCAGCGTCTTTGACACGATGGCATTTCCGCCGGTTCCAAGCATAAAACCAATGGCACCGAGGATCATGATAAACGGCATGATCAGATTCACGGATGCAAATGCGGTTTTTCCGACAAAGTTGGATACAAACAGTCCGTCCACTACACTATAGATGGAAGTGAAAATCATCATAATAATAGATGGAAAGACAAATCGTAACAGTTTTGGTAATGTAAAATGATCCGAAAGCTGAATCTTCATAAATATTTTGTTCCTTTCAAAAATATGGATATCATTGCATAGTAATTAAAATAGTAGCATATAGAAAATTGGTGGTCAATGTAAAAAACGGTAGTCGTAAAATGGTGGTTATCCAAAAAACAATAGAAAAATGATAAAAAATGTGATAGGAAAGCAAAAGATATGTGAGAGAAATCTGCCTGCAATCTGGCTCAGTATAACGGTCAGTGGCGTCTTAGAAACGAAGAGAATCTGAAATCGTGTTATTGCATAAAAATTGTGTGATTTTTTTATCAATTATGTCAAATTGACCAAAAAGAAGGTACATGATACAATGAAGGAAACCAGAAAACTATTTTGGGTTTCCTAGTTTCCATTTTCAAAGGAGAAAGAAATGCGGGAAAAAATCATTGATACAGCGATTGAAGAATTTACAAAAAATGGATTGAAATTTACGATGAATGATGTGGCAAAGTCATTGGGAATCAGTAAAAAAACAATCTATACCGTATTTGAGAGTAAGCAGGATGTACTGGTGGCGATTGCTGATCGGTATGCCAGAGATTTTACCAATATGAGAACAGAAATTGAACAGGATGACAGTCTGGATACAATGGAAAAGCTGAGACGGCTGTTTTGTGCAATTCCAACGAAATATTATAATATCGGCCTCAGCAGAATTTTTGAACTGGCACAGAAGTATCCAAAACAGTATAAATATCTGATGGAAGCAGTTCAGCAGGGCTGGACGCTTGCCGAACAGTATCTTGAGCGTGGTATTCAGGAAGGAAACGTCCGCAAAGATGTGTCGGTGCCAGTGGTGATGGCGATGATCCGAGGAACGGTTACCTGTTTTATGGAAAGTGATGTTCTTTATAAAAACGGTTTGACCTATGAAGAAGGAAAAGAAGAGATGGTTCAGATTATAATGAAAGGAATAGGAGAAGCGTGAAAGAAGTAAGGGTACTTGAAATTAAGGAAAGTGTATTTGCAGACAATGACCGGCAGGCGGATGAACTTCGACGGGAATTGAAAGCGCAGGGGGTTTTTTTGATGAATCTGATGTCATCACCGGGTTCCGGCAAGACGACAACACTGACGGGAACAATCGAGCGGTTGAAGCATCGGTTCCGGATCGGTGTCATGGAGGCTGACATTGATTCCGATGTGGATGCAAAAACGATCGCAGAGACAGGAGTCAAATCCATTCAGCTTCATACCGGAGGCATGTGCCATCTGGATGCAGAGATGACCAGACAGGGGGTGGAAGGTCTTGGCGTGGAAGATGTAGATCTGGCAATTCTGGAAAATGTCGGAAATCTGGTCTGTCCAGCAGAGTTTGATACCGGTGCTTCCAAAAATGTAATGATCCTTTCTGTACCGGAAGGGCATGATAAGCCATTGAAATATCCACTGATGTTCCAGATTTGTGATGCAGTACTGATCAATAAGATAGATGTACTTCCTTATTTTGATTTTGATATGGATCGGGTAAAGGAATATATCCATCAGAGAAATCCGCAGGCGGAAGTATTTCCAATCAGTGCAAAAACCGGGGAAGGCATGGAGGCGTGGACAGAATGGCTGGCTGCGCAGGTGGAAGATTGGAAGGTTTGAGAAAAAAAGGGAGTGCGATACTATCTTTGACGTGTTTGGGGAAAACACAAAAAGATACGGAGAGTGAAGTATTGTGGAGGAGGATGAAAAATGAAAAAAGAACTGGATAAAGAGTTGTATCCGGATTATGTTTATCCGGAGTATACCCCGGATCCAACGGAGCCGTTTCGGGAACCAATCGCGAAACTGGGCAAAAAGATTACAGATCGGGTTCCACAGAAGTTGGGATTGAAGAAGATTACCAGAAATGATCCGGAATATTGGGGACTGGCAGGAGTGCTTACCGATGAGGAAGCAGAGCTTGCGATTAAATTAGGAGTGAGAAAACCGAAAACACTGGCAGAAATCGTAAAACTTTCCGGCCTGGAAGAACAGAAATGTGAAGCCTTGTTGGAAGATATGTCAAGAAAGGGACTTCTGGAATACAATTGGGAGAATCCGGCGCATGAAAAACAGTATGTGCTGCCGATGTATGTGCCGGGATGTGCGGAATTTTTTAATATGAATGCCAGTATTCTGGAGTCCAATCCGGAGATGGGAACGTTTTTTGAACATATGTCCCGTCTGCCACTGGAAAAAATCACACCGTTTGTACCGGAGGGCGGCGCAGGTATTGGTATGCATGTCATTCCAGTAGAGAAAGCCATTGAGATGGAAAATGAATCTGTAGATCTGGAGCATATTTCACATTGGCTGAATAAATATGAAGGAAAATATGCGGCAAGTCCCTGTTCCTGCCGACGTTCCCGTCTGACACATGGAGAAGGCTGTGCGGATGATCCGGAGGGCTGGTGTATCGCAGTTGGCGATATGGCAGATTATGTGGTGGAGACACAGAAAGACGGCCGATATATTACAAAAGAAGAAGCACTTGAGATTTTGAAAGCGGCAGAGGACAATGGATTTGTGCATCAGATCACGAATATTGATGGCGCGAATAAGATTTTTGCAATTTGCAACTGTAACGTGAATGTCTGTTATGCATTGCGTACCTCCCAGCTTTTTAATACGCCGAATATGTCCCGTTCTGCATATGTGGCAAAAGTAGAAAAGTCTAACTGCGTGGCCTGCGGAAAATGCGTGGAATTCTGTCCGGCAGGTGCGGTAAAACTGGGGCAGAAGCTGTGTGACAAAGAAGGATGCGAAATCAGTTATCCGCGGATTCCGCTTCCGTCTGAGCAGCCATGGGGCGAGCACATGTGGTCTCACAATTACCGGGATGTCAACCGGATCAACTGCTATGATACTGGGACTGCACCGTGTAAAACAGCCTGTCCGGCTCATATTGCCGTGCAGGGATATCTGAAACTGGCAAAAGAAGGTCGATATGATGATGCGCTGGCTTTAATTAAGAAAGATAATCCGTTACCGGCTGTCTGTGGTCATGTATGCAACCGTCGTTGTGAAGATGCATGCACCAGAGGAATCATTGATGAGGCCGTTGCTATTGATGAAGTAAAAAGATTTCTTGCAGAAAGAGATCTGAAGGCAGAGACAAGATATATCCCGAAACCAACCATTCCTTCCCTGAAAGGTGGATTTGATGAAAAAATTGCAATCATCGGCGCGGGTCCTGCAGGTCTTTCCTGCGCATATTATCTGGCACTGACCGGATATAAACCGACGGTATTTGAGAAAAATGAGGAACCGGGCGGCATGCTGCGTTATGGAATTCCTTCTTATAAACTGGAAAAAAATCTCTTGGCAGCAGAAATTGATGTGATCCGTGAACTTGGCGTGGAAATTCGCTGCGGTGTAGAAATCGGAAAAGATATTACCATCGAAGAATTGCGCGAACAGGGATACAAAGGTTTTTATGTAGCAATCGGATGTCAGAGAGGAAGAAAACCGGGAATTACAGGAGAAAATGCAGAGGGTGTTTATACAGCGGTTGATTTCCTGCGGGAGGCAGGCACAAAAGAGAAGTTTGCATTGAACGGTGACGTGGTTGTTGTCGGTGGTGGTAATGTGGCAATTGATGCAGCAAGAATCAGCAGCCGTTGCACGGATGCGAAGATCTCTATGTTTTGTCTGGAACAGCAGGAAACAATGCCGGCAAGCAGGGAAGAAATTCAGGAAGCACTGGGAGAAGGCATTGCGTTGAATTGCGGCTGGGGCCCGAAAGAAGTACTGGAAGAGAATGGAAAAGTAACGGGTGTGATATTTAAGAAATGTACCCGCGTATTGGATGAAAAGGGAAGATTTTCTCCGGAATATGAAGAAGAACAGACCATGACGGTATCCTGTCAGCATGTGATTTTTTCTGTGGGACAGGCAATTGATTGGGGCAATCTGTTGGATAATCTGGATGTGAGGAGACGTCCGAATGGCAGTGCATTGGCAAACGGACTGACTTATCAGACCTCAGAACCAGATATTTTTGTTGGCGGCGATGTGTATACAGGACCGAAATTTGCCATTGATGCGATTGCAGCAGGACGAGAAGGCGCGATTTCCCTTCATCGGTATGTGCACGAAAACTGTACCCTGACCATTGGAAGAAACCGCCGGGATTTTGTAGAACTGGATAAGGAAAATATTTCTGTGGACGGTTACGATATCTCCAAACGTCAGATCCCGTCAAAGACAGATGAAAAAGAACAGGCAGCTACGTTCCGTGATTTGTCCCATAGTCTGACAGAGGAACAGGTGCAGGCAGAAACATCCCGTTGCCTGTCCTGTGGAGCTTCCGTGGTGGATCCGAATAAATGTATCGGCTGCGGTGTCTGCACGACAAAATGTGTTTTTGATGCCATTCATCTGCACAGAGATATTCCGGGGGCATCCGTGATGCGGACTTCTGAGGACAAGCTGAAGTACATTCTCCCGAACATGGTAAAACAGTCCATCAAGGTAAAATTTGCAAAGAAGAAATAAACACAGATGACAGGAGAATGCAGGTATGCATGAGCTAGGTGTGACATTTCATATTATGGATCATCTGGAGCAGGTGGCCAAAGAAAATGAAGTGGAAAAAATACGGAAAGTGGTTCTGGAACTGGGGGAGGTCTCAACGGTGATTGAGTCCTATCTGCAGAACTGCTGGACATGGGCGGCAAAAAAACGTCCCATGTTTGAAGAAGCAGAACTTATTGTGGAAATGCTTCCTGCAATTACTTATTGCGAGAACTGTGAACAGACCTATCCGACCGTGAAATATGGAAAGATATGTCCACATTGTGGCAGTGAGCATACATATCTTTTGCAGGGAAGTGAGTTCAACATTAAGGAAATAGAGGTGGAATGATTTTGCAGAGGATTGCAAAATTGACCACACAAAGAAAAGGAGAGTGAGGTTATGTTTTTTCAGATTTATGGGGAAACAGCAGGATGGCAGTTACTGGGATGGCTGTGTGTGTTTGTAGGATTGGTGGTTGTAAATGAGATCGCAAGGCGGTCAAAAGCAGGTGGAATTGCATGTTTTCTTGCACTTCCAGCGGTATTGTCGGTGTATTTTATCGCTATTTATATTGGGGCGGCATCCGGTGCAGAATGGGCACTGAATAATGACACGTATGTGCATATGAACAGTTGGTTCCATTATGCAAAACTATATGCTGCAACAGCAGGATGTATCGGATTTATGATCCTAAAATATCAGTGGGGAAAACTGGGAAAGGCGCATTGGTTTAAAGTATTTCCGTTTGCAATTGTGGCGATTAACATTCTGATCGCAGTAGCATCTGATTTTGAATCTGCAATCCGTGCAGGTTCTCTGGCAGGCGGCTGGTGGCTGTCCTCCGAAGGCGTGTGGCTGTATGGTGGCTGGTGGAATGTACTGAACGGAATTGCCGGTCTTTTCAACATTTTCTGTATGACGGGCTGGTGGGGAATCTATTCCTCAAAAAAGAAACAGGATATGCTGTGGCCGGATATGATCTGGGTATATGTTCTGGCATATGATATCTGGAATTTCCAGTATACTTATCTGAACCTGCCGACTCATTCATGGTACTGTGGTCTGGCGTTGCTTCTGGCACCGACATTTGCGGCTGCACTGTGGAACAAAGGCGGCTGGATCCAGAACAGGGCAAATACACTGGCATTGTGGTGCATGTTTGCACAGGTATTCCCGCTGTTCCAAGATAACAGTCGTTTCACAACCGTAACATCTGTATACGGAGAAGGTGGTATCGCGGCAGCAATGGGAAATACAATGCCGACGGTGGCAAATCCAACGGCACAGGGCGTGATTTCTGTGATCTCTTTTGCGGTGAATGTATTTGTATTTGCTTATATCCTGAAACGTGCAAAGGCACAGAAAAAGAATCCGTGGAAAGAGGAAATCTTCGTGGATACAAAAGATTATCAGGAAGCAATGGCACGCGCAAAATAAAAAATGATATTCTGTGTGGATACACAGTATATAGAAAATAAAAAAATTGTTGATAAAAACAGGCGATAGAGCAGCAGTAAGATTTGATACTGGATTGTGCTCAGTCGCCTGTTTTTTGCACAAGAAGTAGTTGGAAAATAGATTGAAATAGTGTAGAATAAATGCCAGATAAGATTTTGAGAAGGAGTGTTTTAGCATGAAAGTAGATTTATTTTCCATCGGACATTTTACGGTGCATACCTATGGTGTGATGATTGCCATCGGAGTTATTTTATGCGTGTTGATGGGTTACTATAGAGCAAAACGTCTGGAAATGAAAGCAGAGCCGGTGATGGACATTGCGATTCTCTGTCTGGTGATGGGATTCTTAGGAGCAAAAGTATTTTTTGTGATTTTAAGTTGGAAGCAGTTCCTGACCGATCCGTTGAGTGTACTTGGAACTTCCGGATTTGTGGTATACGGCGGAATTATTTTCGGTGTGGTATCTGCATTGATTTACTGTAAGATAAAAAATATTCGATTTTTTGAGTATTTTGATCTGTTGGCACCGTCTGTAGCACTTGCACAGGCATTCGGACGTTTGGGATGCTTTTTTGCAGGCTGTTGTTATGGTAAGGAGACAAGTCTCCCAATCGGAATCGTATTTCCGGAAAACAGTTTTGCACCGGCGGGAGTACCATTACTGCCGACACAGCTTTTTTCATCCGCAGGAGATTTTGTGATCGCGTTCGTTCTGATCCGTATGACTGGAAAAATGCGTCACACCGGCGATGTGGGAGCTCTGTATCTGATGCTTTATGGAATCGGAAGATTCTGTGTGGAATTTCTGCGTACCAATGAGCAGGGGGGATTCTTTGGACTGACTACGGCGCAGTTGATTTCAATTGTATTTATGATCGTATCTATTGGTCTTTTTATCCGTAATAAACGAGCAGCGGATAAAGAAGAGTTAATGTACATTTAATAGAGCTGGAAAAAATTACCGAGAGCAAGACGGTAGATAGAAAATCATTCGTGTCTGCTCCCGGTAATTTTTTTGTTTTTTATAAAAAGCTATAATAAATTCATCGCCCCGGAGGAAATCTGGCTGATGATATCGACTACGGTAGCATCGCCATACTGCCGGTTTTCAAAAAATGCATAATAACCGCCATATACCGTGTAGGACAGCACGACATTGACGGATGGATCCTGTTTGTACTCCGGGTGAGCTTCAAACAGGATTTTTTTTAATTGGTATTCAACTTTGCGCACCAGCTCCCCGGCTCTGGTTCCGGAAAATAAAATACGGATAATGGCATCTCTGGAAAGATAGCCGAGAAACATATTTTTCGCCAGAACCGCCGAATCTTCCAGACAGTTTTCCGGATTTGGAATGGCTTCTATGACAGAGGTGACCACTTCTGTCTCTAACTGATCGCTCAGATCGTAAATGTCTTTATAATGAGAGTAAAAGGTCGATTTGTTGATCTGTGCTTTTTCACACAATTCTTTGATCGTGATTTTTTCCAATGGCTTTTTGGAACGTAATTCCAGAAATGTATTGTGAATGGCGGTTTTTGTTTTTTCTATTCTGATATCCATGATAATGCCTCATATGTTTGCTAATGGTGTTAGTCAATTTCAAGCTTTCCTAAATGTTTGCGGAATTGATGTTTTCATGTTTGTAGAGTTGACTTTTTCGACAATTATAAAAAATCGTTGGTTTTCCGACGAATTAAAAAAGCTGTTTCTGTTCAAGTATGTTCTTGTTCTTTATAATTATAATAGTATTCACATAGA
>CAVEOS010000066.1:0-6611 GCA_963617435.1 Lachnospiraceae bacterium | reverse complement strand
TTATTGAAGTGTTTCTTTTTATAGAAGTGGGAGTTTTAATTGGAACTGAATTTGGGAAAAAGATAAGTTAATTCTATATACGAGAAAAATAAGAGGGAGAGCATATGGATTTTTATGGATTTTATACGGGAAAAGAGTTTGAGACGTACCGTTTCCTGGGCGCGCATGCCTGTGAGAGAGGAACGGTTTTTCGAACGTTTGCACCGAATGCACAGAGAATTTCACTGATTGGTGAGTTTAATGGCTGGCAGGAGACACCGATGCAGAAGGTGCATGATGGCAATTTCTGGGAATGTTATGTGGAAAATGCCGAGAAGGGCATGATGTATAAATACAAGATTTACGGGGCAGACGGAAGCTGCATTGATCACTGTGATCCGTATGGATTTTATTCAGAACTGCGCCCGAACAATGCGTCTATTATTTGTGATATGACAGATTATCATTTTACAGATGGGGAATGGATGAAAAAACGGTCGGTACAGAAGGATGCGCCGTTAAATATTTATGAGATTCATTTTGGTTCCTGGAGAAAGAAAGACGATGAAGATCCGACCGGATGGTACACTTATCGCGAGATGGCAGATCTGCTGATCCCATATCTGAATGAAAATGGCTACAATTATGTGGAACTGATGCCGTTGAGCGAGCATCCCTGCGATGAATCCTGGGGCTATCAGAATACCGGATTTTTTGCACCGACTTCCCGTTATGGAACACCGGATGATCTGCGGTACTTTGTCAATGCCTGTCACAAGCATAAAATCGGTGTGCTGATGGATTTTGTGCCGGTGCATTTTGCGGTGGATGCTTATGCGCTGTGGAATTATGACGGTTCTGCTTTGTATGAGTATCCGAATCAGGACGTGGGATACAGCGAGTGGGGAAGCTGCAATTTCATGCATTCCAGAGGAGAAGTGCGAAGCTTCCTGCAGTCTGCGGCAGCGTACTGGCTGGCAGAGTATCATTTTGACGGTCTGCGCATGGATGCAGTGAGCAACCTGATCTACTGGCAGGGAAATGAGGCGAGAGGTGTAAATAATCTGGCAGTTTCTTTTTTACAGACCATGAATCAGGGCTTAAAAGACCGTTTTCCGACCGCCATGCTGATGGCAGAAGATTCTTCTTCTTATCCGGGCGTGACCAGAGCGGTTCACGATGGAGGGCTTGGATTTGACTATAAGTGGGATATGGGATGGATGAATGATACGCTAAACTATTTCCGGACAGCGCCGGAATATCGTTCTGCGAACTATCACAAACTGACCTTTTCCATGATGTATTATTATAATGAAGCGTATGTGTTACCGCTGTCTCACGATGAGGTGGTGCATGGAAAGGCGACCATCATTCAGAAAATGAGTGGTGACTACGACGATAAATTTCCACAGGCGCGGGCCATGTACATGTATATGTATGCACACCCAGGTAAAAAACTGAATTTTATGGGAAATGAGATTGCGCAGTTCCGTGAGTGGGATGAAAAACGGCAGCAGGACTGGGATATTTTAAAATTCCCAAAACACAGAGAATTTCATCGTTTTATGATGGGCTTGAATGAAGTATATAAAAAATATCCGGCATTCTGGGCGGCAGATTATGCGAAGGAGGGCTTCCAGTGGATCGACTGTCATCAGGAAGAAAAATGTATTTATGCCTTTGAACGAAAGCGTAGAAGTGAGCGGATCGTCGCAATTTTCCATTTTGGAGACGCAAAAGAGCAGAAATATACGATGAAAATTTCCGGTGCGAAAAAATTAAAACTGATCTACAGCAGTGACGATGCGGAGATGAAAAAAACGCATCCGGAGTATCAAAAAGACATTGCTGTGACAGGTGGCGAGGTTTCACTTGTGCTTCCTGCATATAGTGCACGGTATTATGAAGTGCAGTAATTGGCAAAAGTGCACAATAACCGGATGCTGTGAAAACAAACCAAAGTTAGGGATTCTATCAAAAGTTAGTAAAATTGAACAAAAAATAGTATGTAAAATTGGTGGAAATTTGTATCAATAGCAAAAAAATACTTGAAAAAACAAAAATCGATGTTATAATGAATCATAAATTAACAACAAACACTCGCAAATGGAGGAAAATATTATGTTCAAAAAATTTAATGCAGGAAAAGTTGGTCTTTTTGCAGCAGGTCTCGCTTTTGGAACAGCAGGTATCAAAATCCTTACAAGCAAAGATGCTAAGAAAGTTTACACAGGATGCACTGCCGCTGTATTGCGTGCAAAAGATACAGTAGTAAAAACAGCAACAACTGTTCAGGAGAACGCAGGCGATATTCTTGCTGAGGCAAAACAGATCAATGCTGACCGTGCCGCTGCGGAAGCATATGTAGAGGATGAGGAAGTAACTGAGGCTGCAGAGGAGACTCAGGCTGAGGAAGCACAGGCAGAATAATGAAATTTGCGATCAAACATGAGATAAAAGGACGTCTACGTGTTCATATAGCGCAGCAGCGCATGACATATGAGCAGGCAGACGTCCTGCAATATTATCTGCAGCAGTCGGATCTTGTAGTTGATGCAAAAGTATACGAACAGACAGCGGACGTTGTAATCAGTTACAGCGGAGACCGGGCTGCTATTATACATTTATTATGTACCTTCAAATATCAGTCAGTAGAAGTACCGGAAGGATATCTGGAGAGCACAGGTCGTGAGTTAAACTCCGAGTATAAGGAAAAATTAATCTGTAAAGTCGTATGGCATTACGGAAAGAAATTATTTTTACCGGCACCGATCCGAAATGTGATCACGATCGTCAACGGTATCCGTTATATATGGAAGGGACTGCAGAGTCTGCGCCACCGCCGGCTGGATGTAGCCGTTCTGGATGCAACGGGTATTGCGGTATCATTGCTCCGTCAGGATATGGGAACTGCAGGTTCCGTTATGTTCCTGCTTGGCATCGGTGAGCTGCTTGAGGAGTGGACACACAAGAAATCTGTCGGTGATCTGGCACGAAGCATGTCTCTGAATGTCGAGAAAGTATGGCAGAAAGTTGGAGATCAGGAAGTTCTGGTATCTTCTTCTACGATTGAAAAAGGCGATGAGATCATTGTTCATGCCGGAAATGTTATCCCGTTTGACGGTGCGGTAACAGCCGGAGACGCTACTGTAAATCAGGCTTCACTAACAGGCGAATCCGTACCGGTTGCAAAAACAATAGATTCTTACGTTTATGCAGGTACTGTCCTGGAAGAAGGCGAGCTGACCATCCGTGTAGAGGCAACCGGAGGTGCGACAAAATACGAGAAGATTGTTACCATGATCGAGGATTCCGAAAAACTGAAATCCAATCTGGAAGGAAAAGCAGAGCATCTGGCAGATAAGCTGGTTCCGTATACATTAGGCGGTACGTTATTGACCTGGTTATTGACCAGAAATGCCACAAAAGCACTGTCTATCCTGATGGTAGACTTCTCCTGTGCACTGAAACTTGCAATGCCGATTTCCGTGCTTTCCGCAATCCGTGAGGCACAGCAGTGCGATATCACCGTCAAGGGAGGAAAATATCTGGAGGCTGTTGCCGAGGCAACAACCATTGTATTTGATAAAACAGGTACACTGACAAAGGCAAAACCGACCGTGATTGATGTTATTCCATTCAACGATTCCGAGCCGGGTGAATTGCTTCGTATCGCAGCCTGCCTGGAAGAGCATTTCCCTCATTCCATGGCAAAAGCCGTTGTGACAGCTGCCAAAGAGAAAAAACTGGAGCATCAGGAGATGCATTCAAAAGTAGAATACATCGTAGCACACGGTATCTCTTCCTTTATCGAGGAAAAACGTGTCGTGATTGGAAGTTATCATTTTGTATTTGAGGATGAGCAGTGTCAGATTCCTGAAGGCAGGGAAGTTGTATTTGACAACCTTCCGGAAGAGTGTTCCTGCCTGTACATGGCAATCGATCAGCAGCTTGCAGCCGTTATCTGTATCGAAGATCCGGTACGTGAGGAAGCAGCTGATGTCATCCGGGATCTGCGTGACAATGGTATCGAAAAGATTGTCATGATGACCGGAGACAGCGAGCGTACTGCAGCAGCAATCGCACGCAAAGTCGGTGTGGATGAGTATTATTCCGAAGTTCTGCCGGAAGATAAGGCAAACTTCGTAGAGAAGGAGAAAGCGCTTGGCCATAAGGTTATCATGATCGGCGACGGAATCAACGATTCACCGGCTCTGTCTGCCGCAGATGCAGGTTTGGCCATTAGTGATGGCGCAGCTATTGCCCGTGAAATTGCTGACATTACGATCGCAGCAGACAATCTGCATGAGATTGTGACATTGAAAAAAATCAGTAACAGGCTGATGCAGCGGATTCGTCGAAATTATCGTTTTATTGTTGGGTTCAACGCAGGTCTGATCGCACTTGGTGTTGGTGGAATCATTCAGCCGACCACGTCTTCCCTGTTACATAATACTTCGACATTGTACATTGGTCTGAAGAGTATGGGAAATCTGCTGGATGAGCAGGAAAAGGAGCAGATTTGAGGTAAAGAGAGCTATATAAGCAAGAATCTCTTTCCGTGCGAGTGTGCATTGCAACATTCCTCATCTCCACCGCAGTGCATTCCATGCGGAGCGTTTTTATTTATAGGACGAACTTTTCTATGAAACAAGAAAGAGCCGAACAGAGGTTGGTCTGTTCGGCTCTTTCTTGTTTCATAGGAAAAGCTCTGTCTGGATATTTACCGCCGTGTACACGCAGTGAATTTTCGGTGATTTTCTTCTTTTTCTACATACATCCGTTGATCAGCAAGAATACGTATCTGCCGGGTATCATCTGTTTCTTTTGGATATACGGCATAGCCGCAACTTGCTCCGACATGCAGTTTTCTGCCATCAATTTCATATGGCGCGAGTAGAGACTGAACAATGCGTGTTTTTGTCTGTTCACACAGAGAAGCTTCCATATCGGCACTTATGATGAGAGCAAATTCATCTCCGCCAATTCGGAAGACGTAATCATTGTTACGAATACATTCGAGCAGACGTTTTGCAACTTCTTTCAGAAGTTTGTCCCCCATATCATGTCCGTAAGTGTCATTTACCGGTTTGAAATGATCCAGATCCAGATAATATAATACAAATGGTAACTTTTTAATTTCTTTTTTATGTAAAATAGAACTGAAATACCGTTCATTGAACAGACCGGTCAGACCGTCTGTATTTGCGAGATTTTCCAGTTCATGCTGCTCCCCCAGATCCTGAGAAATCATGATGATCTTTTCAGGAATACCTTCCTTATTCCATTCCAGCGCGATCACATTCAGAATTTTGAAAACATTTTCTGTCCGGCCGCCGTATTCTACTTTGAGAATGCCGCTGCCTTTTCGAAGTGTTTTCTGCAGGTATTCTTTACTTAACAAGTGACTCATCTTTATATTATCTGTATCTGACAGGACGACATATTTTTTTGTCACGGCATCAATGAGATCTTGATAAGATCCGATTTCAGGATATAAAGTGTCTCCATTAAGTGCTCCATGGTATTCATATCGGTTGTTTTTTAAATCTCCCACGGCATAATGATCTATAATCTGGGTCATTCCCCAAAACAACTGGTCAGTCTGCTCTTTCTGGGCTGTCAGTACCTGATGCAATGTTTTTTGCTTCTTTAGGCGGAATCTTGCATTTGCAGTAGCCAGTCTGGTGCTGACGATAAGCAGACAGACTGCCATTGCGGAAATCATGGTTATCGTGACAAACATTATTTTTTCATCACTATAATTCACAACGTCAGCCTGTACTATGCCGATGATGCTCCAGTCATTGAAACCGACAGGATGACAGACCAGATAATAGGAAGAATCCTTTATGCAAAATTCGGCACTTCCGGTGGAGATATCCTGTATATGTTCCAGTACTTCGCTGAAAGAACTTTGTATAAAATCTGCATTACCTTTTAAATAGGTTAATAGATTATCCTGATCGTTAAGAAATTCTGACTGTGTTTCCAGAGACAGGATGATATTTCCATTTGCGTTGACCAGGTAACAGCTGCTTTTATCACCGTACACGTTTTTGGCGATCATGTCTTCAATCGTGCCGATATCATAACTTACAGCAACACCGGTATATGTTGTATTGTCCAGAACAAAAGGCACACTCAGCGGAACAGCGAATACAACTTTTTGCAGTCCACTGCTGGCAGTATAATCAGATATTACCGGCTGGTTTAGTTCGTACATTTGCTGGAAAACATTTTGGATGTTGTCAGCAGTTCCTTTCCGGCCGGCTGCTGTAAGAAAATCACATTCTTCATTAAACATGTAAAAATCACCGTAGTTCCAGTTGTTCTTCCGTTCTGCAAATTCTGACCAGACAGTTTCGACATCATCGGCATCAGAAATATATTGTAAATTTCCATCCCAGTCGGACAGAACGTTCCAGTTTCGTTGGGAAAATAGTTTAAAATTGCGGTTTACCTGCTCATAAGTTGCAAGTAACTTACTTGAATTTTCTTTATAAATTTCCAACCAGATATAATGATGGTACAAGGCAATACCAACCAGAGATGCCATAATGACCAAAATAATGAGAAGAATCATTTTTCGCGTTTTGTACATTATTATTCCTCCTTCTGGTGTAATATGT